>JAURXG010000227.1 GCA_030654555.1 Aquabacterium sp. | reverse complement strand
CGCCGAGAAGGCCAAGATCGAGCTGTCGAGCAACACGCAGACCGACGTCAACCTGCCCTACATCACCGCCGACGCGTCGGGCCCGAAGCACCTGAACATCAAGCTCACCCGCGCCAAGCTCGAGAGCCTGGTCGACGAGTTGATCCAGCGCACCATCGAGCCCTGCCGCGTGGCCATCAAGGACGCCGGCATCAAGGTCTCGGACATCGACGACGTGATCCTGGTCGGTGGCCAGAGCCGCATGCCCAAGGTGCAGGAGAAGGTCAAGGAGTTCTTCGGCAAGGAGCCGCGCAAGGACGTCAACCCCGACGAAGCCGTCGCCGTGGGCGCCGCCATCCAGGGCCAGGTGCTGGGTGGCGAGCGCAAGGACGTGCTGCTGCTCGACGTCACCCCGCTGAGCCTGGGCATCGAGACGCTGGGCGGCGTGATGACCAAGATGATCAAGAAGAACACCACCATCCCGACCAAGTTCTCGCAGGTGTTCAGCACCGCCGACGACAACCAGCCGGCGGTGACGATCAAGGTCTTCCAGGGCGAGCGTGAGCTGGCCTCGGGCAACAAGAGCCTGGGCGAGTTCAACCTCGAAGGCATCCCGCCGTCGCCGCGTGGCCTGCCGCAGATCGAGGTGACCTTCGACATCGACGCCAACGGCATCCTGCACGTGGGCGCCAAGGACAAGGCCACCGGCAAGGAGAACAAGATCACCATCAAGGCGAACTCGGGCCTGAGCGAGGCCGAGATCGAGAAGATGGTGAAGGACGCCGAAGCCAATGCCGCCGAGGACGCCAAGAAGGTGGAGTTGGTGCAGGCCCGCAACCAGGCCGACGGCATGGTGCACTCGGTGCGCAAGAGCCTGACCGAGCATGGCGACAAGCTCGACGCCGGGGAGAAGGAGTCGATCGAAGCCGCGCTGAAGGCCGCCGAAGAGGCGATCAAGGGCGAGGACAAGGCCGACATCGACGCCAAGACCGAGGCGCTGATGACCGCCAGCCAGAAGCTGGGCGAAAAGGTGTACGCCGAGCAGGCGGCGGCCGCTGCCGCTGCCGGCGGCGGTGCCGCGCCGGGTGGCGAGGCGCCCAAGGCCGATGCCGGGTCTTCCAAGCCTGCCGACGACAACGTGGTCGACGCGGAGTTCAAGGAAGTCAAGAAGTGATATCCCGGCACGCCCTTGCGGGCTGCCGTGATATCTCGCCGCGTTCGAACGGCAGACCTTGTCTGCCGCTCAACGCGGCGGTTTCGTTTCCAACGTGCTGAGAATTTCCAATGGCCAAGCGCGACTACTACGACGTTCTCGGTGTGCCCAAGAACGCCACCGAAGAAGACATCAAGAAGGCCTACCGCAAGCTGGCCATGAAGCACCACCCCGACCGCAACCAGGGCGAGGGTGACGACACGAAGAAATCCGAAGAGAAGTTCAAGGAGGTCAAGGAGGCCTACGAGATGCTCTCGGACGCGCAGAAGCGCGCGGCCTACGACCAGCATGGCCACGCCGGCGTCGACCCGAACCGCGGCGGCCCCGGCGCCGAGGGCATGGGCGGCTTTGCCGAGGCCTTCGGCGACATCTTCGGCGACATCTTCAACGGCGGTCGGCGCGGCGGCGGTGGCCAGCAGGTCTACCGCGGCAGCGACCTGAGCTACGCGATGGAGATCTCGCTGGAAGAGGCGGCCCACGGCAAGGACGCGCAGATCCGCATCCCCAGCTGGGACACCTGCGACACCTGCAAGGGCAGCGGCGCCAAGCCCGGCACCAGCGCCAAGACCTGCAGCACCTGCAACGGCGGCGGCACGGTGCACATGCGCCAGGGCTTCTTCAGCATCCAGCAGACCTGCCCGCACTGCCATGGCAGCGGCAAGATCATCCCCGAGCCCTGCACCACTTGCAGCGGCGCCGGCAAGATCAAGCGCCAGAAGACGCTGGAGGTGAAGATCCCCGCCGGCATCAACGAGGGCATGCGCATCCGCTCGGCCGGCAACGGCGAGCCCGGCACCAACGGCGGCCCGGCGGGCGATCTCTACATCGAGATCCGCATCAAGGAACACGACATCGTCGAGCGCGACGGCGACGACCTGCACTGCACGGTGCCGGTGTCGTTCACCACCGTGGCGCTGGGCGGCAGCATCGAGGTGCCCACGCTGGCCGGCAAGGCCGAGATCGAGTTGCCCGAGGGCACGCAGCATGGCAAGACCTTCCGCCTGCGTGGCAAGGGCATCAAGGGCCTGCGCAGCAGCTACCCGGGCGACCTGTACGCGCATGTGTCGGTGGAGACGCCGGTCAAGCTCACCGAGCACCAGCGCAAGCTGCTCAAGGAGCTGGACGAGTCGCTGAAGAAGGGCGGCGAGAAGCATTCGCCCAACGCCAAGAGCTGGACCGATCGGGTCAAGGACCTGTTCAAGTAGCGCGCCTGCCGGCGCGTCGCGCTCAAGCTTTCCCCGGTGCTGGCCGATAAGAGGGGAGGCCCGAGGCTGTACCGCGGCCCGCAGCCACCGTGCGCCTTCATGGGCGCCGGTGCCCTCTTCTCTGCGACCGACCCTACAGCCCGTGCTGACCGATCCGCAGTCGCTGGGCGCCCGCGCGCTCGTCATCGACGGCAACCCCAGCCTGCGCCGCGCCACCGTGGCGCAGCTGCGCGAACTGGGCATCCAGCAGGTGCGCCAGTGCAAGGGGCTGGCCGACGCGCGCATGTCGCTGGAGCAGACGGACTTCGACTTCGTGCTGTGCGCCGATTTCATCGACGGCAGCGAGCTCAGCGGCCAGGCCCTGCTCGAGGAGCTGCGGCGCGAAGCGGTGCTGCCGCACGGCACGGTCTTCGTGATGCTGGCCAGCGAGGCCACCTACTCCCAGGTGGTGGAGGCCGCCGAGGCGGCGCTCGACTGCTTCGTGCTGCGGCCGTACAAGCTCAGCGCGCTGGCCGAGCGGCTGGGTGTGGCGCGCCGGCGCAAGAAGGAGCTGGGCGCCATCTTCGAGGCGCTGGAACGCAACCAGCACGACCGTGCGGTGGCGGCCTGTCTGCAGCGCCACGAGGCCAACCAGCCCTATGGCCTGCATTGCGCGCGCATGGCCGCCGAGATCCTGCTGAAGACGGGGCAGATCGACGCGGCGATGGCCCTGTTCCAGAAGCTGGCGCAGGAGCGCGACCGGTCCTGGGCCCAGTTGGGCGTGGCGCGGGCGCACTTTGCGGCCGGCGACACGGTGAACGCCCGGCGCCAGGTGGAAGCGCTGGTGCGCAGCCAGCCCCACATGGCCGAGGCCTACGACGTACTGGGCCGCGTGCAGGTCGACCAGGGTGAGCTGCCACAGGCGCTGCGCAGCTTTCACACCGTGACAGAGATCACGCCGGGCTGCAACCTGCGGCTGCAGCACTGCGGCACGCTGGCCTACTACCTGGGCGATCGTGAACTGGCGCTGGAGATGCTGGAGCGCGCGGTGGCCATCGGCACGCAGTCGCGCCTGTTCGACGCGCTGACGCTGATGCTGCTGGGCTTCCTGCGCCACGACATGGGCGATGCGCGACGTCTGCTGACGGTGCACACGCAGCTGCAGCAGTTCCTGGCGAGCTATCCGGCCTCGCGCCGTCTGCAGCGCTTCGACCGCGCCGCCGGCGCCTTGCGCGCGCTGCTGGCGCGGCAGCTCGACGAGGCCC
This sequence comes from Aquabacterium sp., assembly GCA_030654555.1. Lineage (GTDB taxonomy): Bacteria > Pseudomonadota > Gammaproteobacteria > Burkholderiales > Burkholderiaceae_C > Pseudaquabacterium. The sequence goes on along the minus strand of JAURXG010000227.1, from coordinate 6,851 downwards.
AGCTGATCGTCCAGGCGCTGGCCGACGAGGCCGCCAGCGAGGACTTCGATCTGGAAGCCGCCAACCTGGTGCTGGCGCTGTGGACGCGGCTGCCCGAGCGCGACGTGGCCGCCGGCCAGCAGGACAAGATGGTGCGCGGCATCGGCATGCGCTTCTGCGTGTCGAAGGTGATCACCGAGATCATGGTGGCCTCGGCGCTGCACCACGAGGCCATCACGCAGATGCTGCGGCTCTGTCAGGTCGAGATCACCGGCGTGGCCGAAGACGCCATGCGCCTGGCCATGCAGGGTGCGCAGCGCCGTGCGGTCGAGACCCTGCTCGCCAAGGGGGAGACCACCCGCAACGCGCGCCTGATCGAGATGGCCGGCCTGCTGCTGCGCCGACATCGCGAGCACATCACCGACAGCGCGGTGCTGCAGGCCATGGCGGCCAGCCTGCAGCAGCGCTATTGCCGGCCGCTCACCCACATCGCCGGCATCCGCCGCAGCGGACGCTCACCCGGCGGGCTGCTGCTGCGCGGGCAGCGCCTGGGGCCGGCGGTGGACAGCGGCCCCACCCTGCTGGGCCATGCCTTGCCGGACGGCCTGCCCGCGGCACAGGCGCCCTCGGCACCGGCACCGGCACCGGCACCCGCGCCCACGCCGGTGGCCGCAGTGGATCGCTGACGCCCCACTTCGCCTAGAACAGGCTGGCCTGGGCCGACGCCACCGCGGCCGCGCGGCGTGCACTGCGAAACTGCGTCAGGTCCAGCTCGACCCGCGCCCGGTTCAGCCCCAGCCTCGCGCTGGCCTGGTGAAAGCGCTGGCGCAGCAGTTGCGCCCAGACGCCGCTGCCGGTCATGCGCTCGCCGAAACGGCTGCTGTTGTCGGCGCCACCGCGCATCTCGCGGATGCGCGCCATCACCCGCGCGGCGCGATCGGGAAAGTGCTGGGCCAGCCATTGCTGGAACAGCGGGTTCACCTCCCAGGGCAGGCGGATCACGATGCTGAAGGCCGATGTGGCACCGGCGTCTTTCGCGGCTTCGAGGATGCGCTCGAGCTCGGGCTCGTTCAGGAAGGGGATCACCGGCGACACGCTCACCCCCACCGGGATGCCCGCCGCGGCCAGCCGGCGGATGGTCTGCAGCCGACGCTCGGGCGACGCGGCGCGCGGCTCCATCACCCGGGCCAGCGCCGGATCGAGCGTGGTGATGGACACGTAGGCCGCGGCCAGCTGCTGCGCGGCCATCGGCGCGATCAGATCGATGTCGCGCTCGACGCCCGACGACTTGGTGATCAGCGAGAACGGGTGCTTGAACTCGTTGCAGACCTCGATCACCGAGCGGGTGATGCGCAGCCGGCGCTCGGCCGGCTGGTAGGCGTCGGTGGCCGAGCCGATGTTCAGCAGCATCGGCGAGTAGTTGCGCGCCGAGAAGGCCTCGCGCAGCCGCTGCGCGGCGTTCACCTTGGCGATGATGCGGGTCTCGAAATCGAGGCCGGGCGACAGGTTGAGGTAGCTGTGCGTGGGCCGGGCGTAGCAGTAGATGCAGCCATGCTCGCAGCCCCGGTAGGGGTTGATCGACAGGTCGAAGCCGATGTCGGGCGAATCGTTGCCGGCCAGGATGGTCTTGACCTGCTCCTCGAGCACCCGCGTGGCCGGCGGCAGGGCCTGCTCGGCCACCGCCTGGTCCAGCGTGCCCCAGCCGTCGTCGCAGACCTGACGCTGCTCCTGGCTGAAGCGATGGGCCAGCGACCACGCGGTGCCGCGGCCCTTGAGCAACGGAGCGGCGCCAGGCGCCGGGCGGACGGGATGGATGGGGATGGCTCGCATGCTGTCAATATATACAGCACCTGTTCATCCGTCCAGTAGTTTGAGTCGCAAACACCAGCCGCGCAGCGCAGCTGACCAACCCAGCAGACGCCATGGATCCGGCTCCGCCGGTCCATCAGCGTCCGCCCCCCTGGGGGGGAGCGCCGCAGGCGCTTCGGGGGGTTGGGATCAGTACTCGCCGCTGCCGCTGCTGCCCGGCGCGAGGTTGTCGAACTTGGTCAGCGGCTTCAGGAAGGTGAGCTTGACCGTGCCCACCGGCCCGTTGCGCTGCTTGCCGATGATGATCTCGGCGATGCCCGGTTCCTTGCACGCGTCCTTGGTGTAGTACTCGTCGCGGTAGATGAACATGATCACGTCGGCATCCTGCTCGATGGCGCCCGATTCACGCAGGTCGCTCATCATCGGCCGCTTGTCGGTGCGGGTCTCGACCGAGCGGTTGAGCTGCGACAGCGCGATCACCGGGCACTGCAACTCCTTGGCCAGCGCCTTCAGGCCGCGCGAGATCTCGCTGATCTCGGTGGCGCGGTTCTCGCCGTCGCTCTTGCCGGTGCCGCTCATCAGCTGCAGGTAGTCGACCACGATCAGGCCCAGCGTGCCGCCGAACTGCCGGGCCATGCGGCGCGAGCGCGCGCGCAGTTCGGCCGGGTTCAGCGCCGGGGTCTCGTCGATGAACATCTGGGCCTTGCCCAGGCGTTCGGCGGCCTCGGTCAGGCGGGTCCATTCGTCGTCGCGCAGGCGGCCGGTGCGCAGGCCGCTCTGGTCGATGCGGCCCAGCGAGCCGATCATCCGCAAGGCCAGCTGCGAGGCGCCCATTTCCATCGAGAACACCAGCACCGGCAGCTCTTCGTTGACCGCCACGTACTCGGCGATGTTCAGCGCGAAGGCGGTCTTGCCCATCGACGGGCGGGCGGCCAGGATGATCAGGTCGCCCTTCTGCATGCCGGCCATCATGCGGTCCATGTCGTAGAAGCCGGTGCGCACGCCGGTCACGTCTTCGGCGCCGTTCTCGGCCAGCTCGGTGACGCGGTCGATCAGCTGCATCGTCAGCTTGTCGATGCCGATGAAGCCCTGCTTGTTGCGCGAGCCTTCTTCACCGATCTTGAAGATGCGGCCTTCGGCTTCGTCCAGGATCTGGCTGACCTGGCGGCCCTGCGGGTTGAAGGCGTTGGTGGCGATCTCGTCACTGGCCGAGATCAGCTTGCGCAGGATGGCGCGCTCGCGCACGATCTCGGCGTAGCGGCGCAGGTTGGCCGCGCTGGGCACGCTCTGCGCCAGGTCGTTGAGGTACTTCAGGCCGCCGCAGCCCTCGGCCTTGCCGGCGTTCTGCAGCTGCTCGAACACCGTGATCACGTCGGCCGGCTTGTTGGCGTTGATCAGCGTGGCGATGGCGGTGAAGATCTCGCGGTGCTCGTAGCGGTAGAAATCGCTCTCGGTGACCTGGTCACCGGCCCGGTCCCAGGCCAGGTTGTCGATCAGCAGGCCGCCCAGCACGCTCTGCTCGGCCTCGACCGAATGCGGTGGCACCCGCAGGCGGGCCACCTCGTCGTCGGGCGGCGAAGCGGGTTGGGCGGAACGGAAGACAGCGGACATCGGCGGGCCATTCAAGAGGGGTGATCAGCGGCAGGGCACGGCCTGAACTGCCTGGAGATGATACGGCGGTGCCCGCCCCGCGCCTGTGGGCAAGGCTGTGGAAATCCGGGGGAACAGCGGGGGACAGCCGTCGCCAACCGGCACGCGCGGGATCGGCGGCACCCACGAAAAAGGCCGGCGCAAAGGCCGGCCTGGGATGCGATGGCGCGTTGTGCCGAATCAGGCGGCGGCGGGCACCACGTGCACGGTGACTTCGACCACCACATCGGTGTGCGTGACCACCGACACCGGGAACTCGCCCAGGGCCTTCAGCGGGCCGTTGGGCATGCGCACCTGGGACTTGGCGACCTCGAAGCCGAGCGCCTTCAGGCCATCGGCCACGTCGGCGTTGGTCACCGAACCGAACAGGCGGCCGTCCACACCGGCCTTCTGGGCGATGGTGACGGTCTTGCCGGCGAGCTTGTCGCCCACGGCCTGAGCGGCGGCCAGCTTTTCAGCGGCCGACTTCTCGAGCTCGGCGCGACGGGCCTCGAACTCCTTGATGGCGGATTCGGTGGCGCGGCGGGCTTGCTTGGTGGGGATCAGGAAGTTACGGGCGAAGCCGTCCTTGACCTTGACCACGTCACCCAGGTTGCCCAGGTTGGCGACTTTTTCGAGCAGGATCACTTGCATGGTCGTTGCTCCTTCAGACGCGATGCTGGTCGCTGTACGGCACCAGCGCCAGGAAGCGCGCACGCTTGATGGCGGTGGTCAGCTGACGCTGGTAGAAAGCGCGCGTGCCGGTCAGGCGGGCGGGCGTGATCTTGCCGTTCTCACCGATGAAATCGCGCAGCACGTCCACGTCCTTGTAGTCGATCTCTTCGACGTTGGCGACGGTGAAGCGGCAGAAGCGCTTGCGCTTGAACAGCAGCGACTGCGTGTTGCGCTTGGGCTTGCGATCCTTGGAAAACTTACCTTTTCCTCTTGGCGGGGGCATGGTGAACCTCTTTCAAATGGTTGCCGAGTGCGGTGCGGTCGGCGGTGAATCTGATGACGATGACAGTGAAGCGGTGGCCGGGTCGGCAGCGCCAGGGGTCAGCTCGGTGATGTGAAACAACAGTCCGCGTCCGTTGCGCGCCGTGGAGAGGAAGCCGCCGAACAAGCCGGTACTGCCCAACATCAGCGCGCCCAGTGGCCGTGACATCGCCCCGATCGCCAGCGCCTTGATCTCCAGGGAGACCCGGCGCGGCTGCCCGTCTTCGGTGACGGTCGACTCGTGTTGCAGTCGGCAGTCGATGGCCGGAAGACCAGCGGGGGTGTAGCGCACGGCGCCTCGTTCGACCAGCTGGGCCGACAGAACCATGCGGTTCATCGGCGCGACCGGCTGCAACGAGGCAGCGGTTGTCTCAATCAGGCGCTGGCCTCCTGCGGTGCCGGTGCCTTGCGGGCCTCTTCGCGCTCGACCGCCTTCATCATGACCGACGGCGTGGTCTCGGCCTTGGCCTTGGCCACCGTGAGGTGGCGCAGCACGGCGTCGTTGAACTTGAAGCCGGTCTCGATTTCAACCAGGGTTTCCTTGGTGACTTCGATGTTCAGGCACAGGTAATGCGCCTTGCCCAGCTTCTGGATCTGGTAGGCCAGCTGGCGCCGACCCCAGTCCTCGACACGGTGCACCTTGCCATTGGCGGCGGTGACGATGCCCTTGTAACGTTCCAGCATGGCCGGAACCTGCTCGCTCTGATCCGGGTGGATCAAGAGCACGATCTCATAGTGACGCATGAACACTCCTTGTGGTTTCCGGGGATCGGAAGCTGCCCGGATGCGTCGTTGGCCTTGGGGATCTCCAGGGCCATCAACCGGTGCAGCAAAGGGAAAGCCGATGATTATAGCGCGGAAGGAGGCCCGTAGCGCCGGGTGTCGTCGGGCAGCGGTCCGGGGCGGCGCAGGTCGTCGGCCATGGCGCGCTCGGCGGCCTCGGGCGGGGTGGTGAGCAGGCTCACCACCACCAGTGCCAGACAGCCCGCGGGCACGCCGAACACCCCGGCGGCCACCGGATCGATGCCGAACCAGCGCCCGTCGACGGCGGCCTCGCCCAGCCCCAGCATGGCGCGTGGGCCGGCCAGGTTGCGCGCCATGTACCAGAGGCACAGCAGCGCGCCGGTCAGCATGCCGGCCACCGCGCCGGCGCGGTTGGCGCGGCGCCAGAAGATGCCCATCACCAGCGCCGGGAAGAAGGTGGCCGCCGCCAGCGAGAACGCCGCCGAGACGAAGGGCAGGATCGCCGCGATGCGCAGCGACGCCACCCAGGCTGCCAGCACCGCGGTGACCAGCACCATGAGCTTGCTGAACATCACCCGCTTGATGGCCGAGGCGCCGGGCCGCACCACGCGGAAGAAGAAGTCGTGCGACAGCGCGTTGCTGATGGTCAGCAGCAGGCCGTCGGCGGTGGACAGCGCCGCTGCCAGCCCGCCCGCGGCCACCAGGTAGGTGACCACCAGCGGCAGGCCGCCCAATTCGGGCGCGGCCAGCACGATCATGTCGGCGCCCAGGCGCAGTTCGGCGAACTGCAGGAAGCCGTCGCCGTTGATGTCCTGGATTGACACCAGCGAGGAATCGAGCTTGCTCCAGCGCCGGATCCAGTCGGGCAGGCTGCCGAACGAGGTGCCCACCAGCTCGGTGAACACCTGGTACTTGACCATCACCGCCAGCGCCGGCGCGCTGATGTAGAGCAGCACGATGAAGCTCAGCGACCAGGCCACCGAGCGGCGCGCGTCCGACACCGATGGTGTGGTGTAGTAGCGCGTCAGCACATGCGGCAAGGCGGCCGTGCCCAGCATCAGGCAGAACACCAGCGCCAGGAAGTTGCTGCGCGCGTGCAGGCCGGTTTCGCCCGGCGCCCCGGCGTTGCCGGCCTGCGGCGCCAGGCCGGCCAGCGGCAGTGATTGCACGCGCGCCAGGTCCTGCTCGCGCTGGTAGGCCACGCGCGCCTCGGCCTCGCCACGCGGCATGCGCTCGAGCCGGCGCTCGGCCTGCTGGATCTGCGCCAGCGGCGCGTTCTCGGCGCGCATGCGCTCGATCTCGCGGCCCAGCAGCTCGGTGTCGCCGGCCATCGCGGCGGGCACGTCGCGCAGCTTGCGCTGGGCGTCGTCGGCGCGCTCGACCAGCAGGCGGCGCACCTCCAGTTCGGCCGGATCGACCAGCAACTGGGCCTCGCGTTCGCTCACGGACTGCAGCTGCTGGTTGTAGGTGAACACCGGGAACCACGATCCGGTCTGGTGCAGGCTGAGCCACATCACCGGCACCGTGTAGGCAATGATCAGCACGATGTACTGGGCCACCTGCGTCCAGGTGACGGCGCGCATGCCGCCCAGGAACGAGCACACCAGCACGCCGCCCAGGCCGACGAAGATGCCGATCTCGAAGCTGAAGCCGGTGAGGTGCGAGGTCACCAGGCCGACGCCGTAGACCTGCAC
>JAURXG010000218.1 GCA_030654555.1 Aquabacterium sp. | reverse complement strand
AGCGCGTGCAGCGGCCGTTCGCCGGGAAAGATCACCCGCTTCGGGCGGATCAGGCCGTAGAACTCGTTCTCGATCTGCAGCAGCGTGGTCGACAGCTGGTTGTAGTCGCCGCCCGGGTTGCGCACGCCCACCGTCTCGTAGGCCGGATAGGGCCGCGTCAGCGCGTCGTGCAGCGAGTTGGCATAGCTCTCCAGGCTGTTGCAGCTGACCGCCAGCGAGGCCTGCGCATCGCTCTGGTATCCCAGCCGGCCCATGCGCAGCGAGGTGCCGTAGGGCATGTGCAGCGTGCCCGGCGCGCCGGGCACGGGCTGCAGTTCGTGCTGGCGCCCGGCCACGAAGCTGCCGCACACCGCCGGCGAGGCGCCGAACAGGTACAGCAGCACGAAGGCGTGGCGGCGGAAGTTGCGGATCAGCGCGAAGTGGTCGTCGTTGCTCAAGCCCGGCAGCGACCAGTTGTAGTGGATGCCCGAGATCGTCTGCATGCGCCGGCCGTAGCGGTGGCTCAGCCCCATGCGGTAGACGCTCTTGGCGCGGCCCACGTTGGAGGTGCCGTAGCGGCCCAGCGGGATGGTCTCGTCGGTGGGCAGGCCGCAGGGCATGCTGCCCACCCACAGCTGCTCGTCGCCGATGGCGCGGTAGGTGGCCTGGTGGATCTCGGTCAGCTCGGCCAGGCACTCGTCCACGCCGGGGTGCACCCCGGTGATCAGCTCGAGCTGCGACTCGCAGTAGTCGGTGGTGATGCGCGGATGCGTCAGCGCCGAGCCCAGCTCGGCCGGGTGCGGCGTCAGCGCCAGCCCGCCGCCGGGCAAGGCGCGCAGGCTCTCTTTTTCGATGCCTCGTCGGATGCCCTTCAACCGCGCCTTCGGCAGGGCAAGCAGTCGTGTCTGCAATGCTGTCACCTGGCGTCTCCTTCAAATGAACCGGGGCGCAACCCTAACAGAGGCCGGTGACTGTTGCCGACGGGGGGTTGCCGGGGTTTGTGCTAGGCCTATGATCCCGCGCAACCCGACTGAACCCTGCCCCGATCCCTGGCCAGAATCCGAGGAGCCACGATGCCCGATGCCAGCACGCTGGAGTGCCTGCAACTCGACGAACTGCAGGTGGTCTCCGACCTGCACCTGGGCGGCAGCGAGGGCTTCCAGATCTTCGGCTCGGCGCGCGAGCTGGCCTGGCTGGCCCGGCAGGTGGCGGCGTCCAAGGTGGCGGGCCAGGCCGCGCTGCTGGTCAACGGCGACTTCATCGACTTCCTGGCCGAAGACGTGCCGCGCGCCTTCGACCCCGACGGCGTGGCCGCCAAGCTCGACCGGGTGCTGGGCGACCCGCACTTCAAGCCGGTGTTCGACGCCTTCGCCGACCTGCTGGCCCAGCCCCGGCGGCTGCTGATCATCAACCTCGGCAACCACGACCTGGAGCTGGCGCTGCCCTGGGTGCGCGCGCGCCTGGCCGCCGCGCTGTGCCGCGGCAGCGCCGCGGCCCGCGCGCAGCTGCACCTGGTGACCGACGGCACCGGCGTGCGCGCGCGGGTGGGCCACGCCAGCGTGCTGTGCCTGCACGGCAACGAGATCGACGCCTGGAACGTGACCGACCACGAGCGGCTGCGCCGCATCGCGCGCGACCGGCAGTACGGCCTGCCCACCGAGTTCTGGGTGCCCAACGCCGGCGCGCAGCTGGTGGTGGAGGTGCTCAACCCGATCAAGGCCAGCTACCCCTTCGTCGACCTGCTCAAGCCCGAGACGCAGGCGGTGATCCCGGTGCTGTCGGCGCTGAACCCGGCGCTGATGCCGCGCCTGCGCGAGATCGCCACCATCGCCAGCCGCGGCGCGGCCGATGCGCTGCGCCTGCGCAGCGGCCTGCTCAGCGCGGGTACCAGCGATGGAGACGGCGACGGGCCCGAGGCCGCGTCACCGCTGCCCGCCTGGGCCGGCAGCGCCTCGCCGCAGGCCAGCGCCCAGGTGCTGATGCAGCAGGCCGAGCGGGCCTTCGCCGAGCGCATCACGCCGATCAGCCTGGTGCGCAGCAGCCAGGCCGACCAGCTGGGCTTCTGGACGGCGGCCTGGGACCGGCTGCGCGGCCAGCCCACCCACGAGGTGCTGCGCGAGGCGCTGGAGTGCCTGGACCAGGACCGCAGCTTCGACCCCGCGGCGGCCGACGACACCTTCCGCCAGTTCGACGCCCGCGTCGGGCCCGAGATTCACCTGCTGCTCACCGGCCACACCCACCTGGCGCGCTCGCTGCCACGCACGCGCGGCGGCGGGCACTACTTCAACAGCGGCACCTGGGCGCGGCTGATGCGCCTGGCGCCCGAGGTGCGGCGCGACAAGCAGCGCTTCAAGCAGTGGTTCGAGCTGCTGGGCCGCGGCCGCATGGCCGACCTGGACGCCGCACCCGGCGTGGTGATGCGGCTCAACACGGTGATCAAGGTCTGGGCCGACCCCGGCGCCACCCACGCCGAGCTGCAGCAGGTGCAGGCCGCCGCCGACGGCAGCGTGGCCGCGGTGGCGCAGGCTTCCCGACCG
>JAURXG010000211.1 GCA_030654555.1 Aquabacterium sp. | reverse complement strand
GCTGATCCAGGAGTCGATTTACGACAAGTTCATGGAGCGCGCGCTGAAACGCGTGGCCGCCATCAAGCAGGGCAGCCCGCTGGACACCGACTCGATGATGGGCGCCCAGGCGTCCGCCATGCAGATGGACAAGATCCTGTCCTACCTGGAAGTGGGCAAGGCCGAAGGCGCGCAGGTGCTGATCGGCGGCGGCAAGGCCGAGCTGGGCGGTGACCTGGCGGGCGGCTACTACATCCAGCCCACGCTGTTCAAGGGCCACAACAACATGCGCGTGTTCCGCGAGGAGATCTTCGGCCCGGTGCTGGCGGTGACCACCTTCAAGGACGAGGCCGAGGCGCTGCAGATCGCCAACGACACGCCCTATGGCCTGGGCGCCGGCGTGTGGAGCCGCGACGGCAGCCGCGCCTACCGCATGGGCCGCGCCATCCAGGCCGGCCGGGTGTGGACCAACTGCTACCACGCCTACCCGGCGGGTGCGGCCTTCGGTGGCTACAAGGAATCGGGCATCGGCCGCGAGACCCACAAGGCCATGCTCGACCACTACCAGCAGACCAAGAACCTGCTGGTGAGCTACTCGCCGAACGCGCTGGGCTTCTTCTGACCCGGCGCCTGGGGCCGGCGGCGCGGATTCAGCGCGGCGCGAAGCCGTGCCGCGCCAGCACCGCCTGGCCTTCCGGCGCCAGCAGGAAGTCGACGAACTGACGTGCTGCCGGCGGCGCGCCGTTGATCACCGTCACGCCGTAGCTGGCGCTGACGTTGATCGCCTCGGGCACCACCACGCTGCGCTGGCCCGGTTGCTCGCGCGTGGCGAGCAGGGCGTTGGTGCAGTAGGTCAGGAACAGGTCGGCCGCACCCTGCGCCACCAGCACGCCGTAGACGTTGCGGTCGGGCGGCGGCGGCGGAGAGTTCGGGCCGCCGCTGAGTTGCCGCGCCTTGGCCTTCAGCGCGGCCGCCGCGCCGGCGCTGCCGGCCTGCTCGATGCGGTCGAACACCTGCACCGCGTAGTCGCCCGCCGGATCGGCGCGCGGCGTGGACACGCCCAGCTTGATCGCCGGGTCCAGCATCGTCCTGACCAGCGTCTCGGGCGTGACCTCCAGCCCCGGGCGCAGCAGCGCGCACATCGCGTTGCGCGCGAAGCGCTGCACCGGCGCGGCCTTGCCGGCGGCGGCCAGCGCCTCGGGGTGGTTCATGTTGGCCGAGGCGAAGACGTCGGTGGCCTCGCCGCCGACGATGCGGTCCTTCAGCAGCCCGGAGGCGCCGAAGGTCAGCGCCAGCTTGACCCCTGGCTGCAGCGCTTCGAACGCGGCGGCGCTGTCGGTCAACGCAGCGCGCAGGCTGCCGGCGGCCAATACGCGCAGCGGCGGCGCGCTGGTCTGGGCCAGGCACATGGGCACGACACCCAGGCAGAGCAGGGGCCACAAGCGGGACGGGAGCAGGCGCATCGGGAGGGCCGTGGTGGGTGGCAGGTGCCGCGCAGCCTACGGGCCAGGCAGCGGTCTGGCGATATGTCGGCGCCTGCATAGCCGACAGATGGCGACGGCCGCAACCTCAGTGCTTGTGCCCGGCCATGCCGCCGTCCATGGCCGCGCCCAGCGCCTTGACCGGCGCCTTGACGGCAATGGTCTCCTTCTTGCCGTCCTTGCCTTCGACCACCAGGGTCAGGTCCAGCATCTCGCCGGCCTTCAGCGGCGCCTTCAGGTCCATCAACATCACGTGATAGCCACCGGGCTTGAGGTCCACCGCCTTGCCGGCGGGCAGGTCGACGGCGGGCACGGCACGCATCTTCATCGTGTTGCCCTCCATGGCCATCTCATGGATCTCGACCACGCCGGCCGCCGGCGACGAGGCCGACACCAGCTTGCCGCCGGTGGTGGAGGTGATCTGCATGAAGGCGCCGGTGGCCTTCTGCTGGGCCACGGTGCCACGCACCCAGGGCTCCTTCACGGTGGTCTGGGCGAGGGTGGGCAGCGCGATCAGCGCGCAGGCGGCGGTGGCAATCAGGCGGGAGAGGGTCATGGTGAATTCCAGGTGAGGAGGGGAAACTTCGAACGGGACGATCCGGATGCCGCGCGAGGGGGGCTTCACGGGATCGCTGAGATGCGGCGGTTCGGGCAAGCCCGAAGGCGGCTCGTGGGTGGCTCGGGCGCCGGTGCCGGGGGCATCGCGGAGGCTGCCGGCACCACGGCCGCGATGCCCGAGGCGCCTGGGAGTCCGGCCGTGGCGTCCTGCGTCGGCGTCAAGCGGCCCGCGGCGGGGCCCGTGGCTGGGCACCTTGCCAGCGCGGCGCCGTGCCCGGCCGCTGCAGCGGCATCGCAGGCCGCGCATCGGCGCCACTGGCCCGGGGCAAGCCGGCCAGCGGTGAGGGCGGCAGCACGGGCAGGTCGCCGGCCAGCGCGCAGTACGGACAGTGGTCGAAGACCGAGGTCGGCCCGTCCGCCGGCAGGCTGCCGCGCGACACGCTGCGATCGACCGAGCAGACCAGCGTCCACGGCGCCCGCACCCCTTGCAAGCGCGCCAGCGCCTGCGAGATGCCGGGTGCCAGGGCCGCCATCACCAGCGCGAGCAAGGTCGCCGCGTGTGCGAGGCGGCGATGGTGTGGCAGGCGGGGCATGCGCCGGATTCTAGGTGGCGCGCCGGGCGCGGCCTGCGCGCCGACCGCCGTGCCGCCGGCCTCGCCTTACACTGCCCGGGCCGCCGCTTGATCCTGTCTGCGCCGGCCCGACACCATGGACCTGGTCTACAGCTACACCGCCTTCTTCGCCGCCTACCTGATCGGCTCGCTGTCGTTCGCCGTCATCGTCAGCAAGCTGATGGGCCTGGGCGATCCGCGCACCTATGGCTCCAAGAACCCGGGCGCCACCAACGTGCTGCGCTCGGGCAACAAGAAGGCCGCCGTGCTGACGCTGGTGCTCGACGCCCTGAAGGGGCTGGTGCCGGTGCTGCTGGTGCAGCACTACGCGTTCGAACTGGGCTTCGAGGACACCACCATCGCCTTCGTCGGCGTGTCGGCCTTCCTGGGTCATCTGTTTCCGGTGTTCTTCCGGTTCAAGGGCGGCAAGGGCGTGGCCACGGCGGCGGGCGTGCTGATGGCCTATGACCCGCTGCTGGGCGGTGCCACGCTGCTGAGCTGGATCCTGGTGGCGCTGATCTTCCGGTACGCGTCGCTGGCCTCGATCATGGCTGCGGCCTTTGCGCCGTTCTTCACGCTGATGTTCCTGGACCGGCCGAGCGTGGCGCTGGCGGTGTCGGTGATGAGCCTGCTGCTGATCTGGCGCCATTGGCCCAACATCCTCAAGCTGGCGCGCGGCAAGGAGTCGCGCATCGGCGAAAAGGCCGACGAGACATCGCCCCGGCGCCGGCGCCGGCGTGTGCGCCGCCTGCACGACGAGGTGGCACCCAGCCGCGAATCACGATCCACCCACAGCAAAGGAAACTGACCCCATGATCCAGCGTTTTGATGTCGGCACGCGCATGTCCGAGATGGCCGTGCACAACGGTGTGTGTTACCTGGCCGGACAAGTGGCCGTGGAGGGTGAGCCCGACATCGAGGGCCAGACCCGCGAGGTGCTGGCCAACATCGACGCGCTGCTGGCCCGCGCCGGCACCGACAAGTCGAAGATCCTGCGTGCCCAGATCTTTCTGGCCGACATCGCCGATTTTCCCGGCATGAACCACGCCTGGGATGCCTGGGTGTCGCCCAACCACGCGCCGCCGCGGGCCACCGTGCAGGCGGTGCTGGCCAAGCCCCAGTGGAAGGTCGAGATCGTCGTCACCGCCGCGCTCTGAGCGCGCAGCGCCCGCGCCCCGCGCATCACCGGTGTCACCGACGCAGCGACGCTCACTGCTCAGCCTGGTGCTGCTGGTGCTGGTCGTCGGTGGTGCGATGGCGTGGTGGCGCGAGCACCAGGCCGGCCAGCTGGGCCGGCAGATGGCGCAGCAGGCCCGCCCCGGGGACATCCTGATGGTCTCGTCGACCACCTGCCCGTTCTGCGAGCGCGCGCGGCGGTGGATGACGCTGCACCAGGTGCCCTTCACCGAGTGCTTCATCGAACGCGATGCCGCTTGCGCCGATCGCTACCAGGCGCTGGGTGCGCGCGGCACGCCCACGCTGCTGGTGCGGGGGCAGGTGCAGCTGGGCTTCAGCCCGCAGTTGGTGAATCACCGGCTGTCCGAGGCGCCGGCCGGCGGCGGCTGACCGGCAACGCGCGCCCCACAGCGGGGCCAGGTCGCGCCCCCGCTGCTACAGCCCGAGGCGGGACAGGTCGCCGCGGCCCTGGCGCACCAGGACCGGCTCGTCGCCGGTGAGGTCGATCACCGTGGTGGGCGCCATCGGGCAGGCGCCGGCGTCGACCACCGCGGCCACCAGCTTCTCGAAGCGCTCGCGGATCTCCTGCGGATCGTTCAGCGGCTCGGTCTCGCCCGGCGCGATCAGGGTGGTGGCCAGCAGCGGCTGGCCCAGTTCGGCCAGCAGCGCCTGCGTCACCTTGTGCTGCGGCACGCGCAGGCCGATGGTGCGACGCGACGGGTGCGACAGCCGGCGCGGCACTTCCTTGGTGGCTTCCAGGATGAAGGTGTAGGGCCCCGGCGTGCCCAGCTTGAGCAGCCGGTACTGCCGGTTGTCCACCTTGGCGTAGCTGGCGAGTTCGCTCAGGTCGCGGCAGAGCAGGGTGAGGTGGTGTTTGTCGTCGACCTGGCGCATGCGGCGCAGGCGGTCGGCGGCGGCCTTGTCGTCGAGGTGGCACACCAGCGCGTAGCTGGAATCGGTGGGCACCGCGAGCACGCCGCCGCGCTCCAGCAGCTGCACCGCCTGCTTGAGCAGGCGCGGTTGCGGGTTGTCGGGATGGACTTCGAAATACTGAGACATGGCCGTATTGTGCGCGCGACCCGCCCCAAGCTCAGCCTTCGGGCGGCGTCAGCAGGCGCTGGTTTTCCCTTGTGGTGAGCCGGCTCGCCGACAGGCCGCACACCACGATCAGTGCGACACCGGTCAGCTCCAGCCCGCCCGGGACGTGCTCGAA
>JAURXG010000215.1 GCA_030654555.1 Aquabacterium sp. | reverse complement strand
TATGGGAGACGATGGGGAACGCCGAGAGGAACGCGGCCTGCAGGCCTTCGGGCTTGCGCTTGGAAGGCGGCAGGTCTTTCTGCAGGAAGGCGACGTAGGCCTCACGCTGCATGGTCAGGAGGTAGGGAACGTCGAGCACATGCTCGCGCTTGCCGAAGCTCTTGCGAATACGCTTGCGCTCGGTATAGCTGTAGGGGGTTGCTGCTTGCGCCATGGATACTCCGTTTCGATGACATCAACCAGGGCCCGGGTTGACGTCTCGGCGGCGACTGGCACCGGGCGCACAGATCCGCTCAGCATGGCGTGAGGGGACGGCCCGAAGCTTGGTGGCTGGCCACTACCAGCCGCTGGCGGACAACCCCGGCATTGCACCGGAGTCCGACCAAACTGGTTCTCTGCAGTCGGTTCAGAGAACACTTGAAAAAGCCCTACAGGATAACCCGAAAGACTCTTGCAGGTGTCCTTGAGGGCTTTGGCCCTCAAAGGCAACTGGGTTGCATTCAGGGCCAAGGCCCTAGGAGGCAACTGGGCTGCCCACAGGGCCAAGGCCCTGAAAGGCGAAAGGCTGGCAGGGCCCGAAGGCACCCGCCAGCCTTGGCGTAACCGGTGAATTACTTCACTTCGGCCTTGGCACCAGCGTCCAGCAGCTTCTTGAGGGCGGCTTCGGCGTCGGCCTTGGCAATGCCTTCCTTGACGGCCTTCGGCGCGCCGTCGACCAGGTCCTTGGCTTCCTTCAGGCCCAGGCCCGTCAGTTCGCGCACGGCCTTGATGACCTGCACCTTCTGGGCGCCGGCGTCGAGCAGCATGACGTTGAACTCGGTCTGCTCTTCCACCACCGCAGCAGCGGCACCGCCACCGGCGGCCGGAGCGGCCATGGCGGCGGCGGACACGCCGAACTTCTCTTCGATGGCCTTGACCAGGTCGTTGAGTTCCATCACGGACATGCTGTCCATGGCGGCCAGGAATGCGTCTTTATCGAATGCCATTTGAATTTCTCGATTCAGGAAAGTAGGTTGGGGATCGGATCGATCGGTCAGGCCGCGGCAGGGGCTTCGGCCGGCGCTTCTTCAGCAACCGGACCGGCCTTCTTGGCGGACAGGGCGCCCAGCACCACCGCCAGTCGCTGGATCGGCGACTTCAGCAGGCCAGCCACCTGGGCGATCAACACTTCGCGGCTCGGGATGGCTGCCAGGGCCTTGACCCCGTTGGCATCCAGCACCTTGCCTGCGTAGGCACCACCCTTGACGATCAGCTTGTCGTTGCCCTTGGCAAAGTCGGAGATGACTTTGGCCGCGGCGACAGCGTCTTCGGAAAAGCCGTAGATCAGCGGGCCGACCATGCCTTCCGATGCCACCTCGAACGGGGTGCCGGCAACGGCGCGGCGAGCCAGTGTGTTCTTCAGCACATGAAGATACACACCCTTCTCGCGCGCGTCCTTGCGCAGCTTGTTCAGGTGTTCAACGGTGAGGCCACGGTACTCGGCCAGCGCGAGGGTCTGGGACTTGGCGGCTTGCGCCGACACGTCCGCGACCACGGCCGCTTTCTCGTTGCGATTGAGACTCAAGGTCTGCTCCTCACAAATTTGCGCCGTTGGCCCCGGTGACCAGGGCTGCCCGGCGCACCCGGGTTGCAGCGACCAAACCTTCCAGCATCCGAACCCGCGGGGCCTTCACCCCGCAACCTCGTCTGTCCTTCAGGCGGGACCGCCATCTGCGCTGGCCACCCACCGTTGCCGTTTCGGGCTCGGGCGTGGCGATTAAGGGGCCGCGAAGCCCCGCCAGCGGTCTTGGATGGCCCACCACCGGTGTTGTTGACACCGGCGGCGGCCCACCAATTCATTCCCCAGGCGCTAGACGGGCGCGAGGGGTGTTGTGCTTAGCAGCGTGTGCGGCCGATCAGGAGGCCGTCAGCGATTGCATGTCGACGCGAACGCCCACACCCATCGTCGACGACACCGCCACCTTGCGCAGGTAGATGCCCTTGCTCGACGCCGGCTTGGCCTTGGTCAGCGCGTCCAGCAGCGCGGCCAGGTTGCCCTTGAGCTTGTCCGAATCGAACGAGCGGCGGCCGATGGTGCCGTGGATGATGCCGGCCTTGTCGACGCGGAACTGCACCTGACCGGCCTTGGCATTGCGCACGGCCTGGGCCACGTCGGGGGTGACGGTGCCGACCTTGGGGTTGGGCATCAAGCCGCGCGGACCCAGGATCTGGCCCAGCGTGCCGACCACGCGCATCGTGTCGGGCGAGGCGATCACGACGTCGAAGTCCATCTTGCCGGCCTTGATGTCGGCAGCCAGGTCGTCCATGCCGACGATGTCGGCACCGGCGGCCCGGGCTTCTTCGGCCTTGGCGCCCTGGGCGAACACGGCCACGCGCTTGGTCTTGCCGGTGCCGTTGGGCATCACGACGGCGCCGCGCACCACCTGGTCGGACTTCTTGGCATCGATGCCGAGTTGCACGGCCACGTCGATGGATTCATCGAACTTGGCTTTGGCGCATTCCTTGACGAGTGCGATGGCATCGTCGAAGGCATAGAGCTTGAGCGAATCGACCTTGCCGGCCGTCGTCTTTTCGCGCTTGGTGAGCTTGGCCATGTCAGACACCCTCCACCGTGATGCCCATCGAACGGGCGGAACCTGCGATCGTGCGCACTGCGGCGTCCATGTTGGCGGCCGTGAGATCCTTGACCTTGGTCTTGGCGATCTCCTCGAGCTGCTCGCGGGTGATCTTGCCCACCTTCTCCAGGTGCGGCCGGCCCGAGCCCTTCTCGATCTTGACGGCCTTCTTCAGCAGCACGGTCGCCGGGGGCGACTTCAGCACGAAGGTGAACGACTTGTCGGCGTAGGCGGTGATCACCACGGGCAGCTTCAGACCGGGCTCGATGCCCTGGGTCTGGGCGTTGAACGCCTTGCAGAACTCCATGATGTTCAGGCCGCGCTGGCCGAGGGCCGGGCCGATCGGGGGCGAAGGATTGGCCTTGCCCGCCGGTACTTGCAGCTTGATGAAGCCGACGATTTTCTTTGCCATGAAAGGCTCCTCGAGTTCAAACGCCCTGGGGCACGAATGCCGCCGAGCTCCTCGTCAGTGCGACCCGTTGGTTGATCCGACCGGTGGCGCCGGGCCGCGCCACATCACCAGCCGGTGAAAACTCAGACCTTTTCGACCTGCGCGAAATCCAGCTCGACGCCCGTGGCACGACCGAAGATCGTGACCGAGACCTTGACCTTGGACTTCTCGTAGTTGACTTCCTCGACCGCGCCGTTGAAGTCGGTGAACGGGCCTTCCTTGACCCGCACCAGCTCGCCGATCATCCATTCGACCTTCGGACGCGGCTTCTCCAGACCTTCCTGCATCTGGTTGACGATCTTCATCACCTCGGCTTCCGAGATGGGGGCCGGACGGTTCTTGGCGCCGCCGACGAAGCCGGTGACCTTGCTGGTGTGTTTGACCAGGTGCCAGGACTCGTCGTCCATCAGCATCTCGACCAGCACATAGCCGGGGAAGAAGCGGCGCTCGGTGACCGACTTCTTGCCGTTCTTGAGCTCGATCACTTCTTCGGTCGGCACCAGGATGCGGCCGAACTTGTCCTGCATGCCGGCACGCTCGATGCGCTCGCGGATGTTGCGTTCGACCGCCTTCTCCATGCCGGAGTAGGCGTGCACCACGTACCAGCGCAGCGGCGAGGCGGGCGCGGCAGGCGCCGGTTCGGCGGGGGCGGCGTCGGGAATCAGTTCGCTCATTGCGGAATAGCCTTTTCGAAGCTCGCTCTTCAGCGCTTCCAGCCCAGGACCAGGTCGTACAGCACCCATTCCAGGGTCTTGTCGGTCAGGAACAGGAACAAGGCCATGACGACCACGAACGCAAAGACGTAGCCGGTCATCTGCATCGCTTCCTTGCGGGCGGGCCAGACGACCTTCTTGGTCTCCTTCACCGAATCCCGGCCGAAAGCGATCAGCTGCTTGCCGGTTTCGGAGGTGAAGAAGGTGGCCACGGCGGCAGCCAGCAGCACCAGCAGCGCCAGCACACGCAGCCACAGGTCTTGCTTGCCGAGCAGGTAGTAAGCCGCCACGCCGCCCACCAGCAGCACGGCGGCGGCGGCCAGCCTGGCCTTGTCCGCGCCTGTGGAGACTGTCTCGATTTGGGTGTTGGTGGCCATGACTTTCGTTCTTGAGGCCCGCCTCGGGCAAGCCTTCAGGGCCGGCTCGCAGCGGGTGCACCCATCAAGCGCCAAGGCCCGCCGGGCTGTTCAAGCCTGCGGGCCGCGCCGTTTCGGGCCTGGTTTTCAGTGCGATCGGTGTGCGATGCGCCTTCAGCGTGGTTCGTGCGTGGCAGGGGCAGAGGGAATCGAACCCCCAACCTTCGGTTTTGGAGACCGACGCTCTGCCAATTGAGCTATGCCCCTGCGGCTCGAACCCGTTACGGAAATATCACGCGATGATGGTGGCGACGACGCCGGCGCCCACGGTGCGGCCACCCTCACGGATGGCGAAGCGCAGGCCCTCTTCCATCGCGATCGGCGCGATCAGCTTGACCGTGATGCTCACGTTGTCGCCAGGCATCACCATCTCCTTGTCCTTGGGCAGCTCCACCGCGCCGGTCACGTCCGTCGTGCGGAAGTAGAACTGCGGGCGGTAGTTGTTGAAGAACGGCGTGTGACGGCCACCCTCTTCCTTGGACAGCACGTAGATCTCGGCCGTGAAGTGCGTGTGCGGCTTCACGCTGTTGGGCTTGCACAGCACCTGGCCACGCTCGACGTCTTCACG
>JAURXG010000203.1 GCA_030654555.1 Aquabacterium sp. | reverse complement strand
GCTGATCGGCTTCTGGTACAAGCGGCCGACCGCCATCTTCGCCAACCTCAAGGCTTTCCTGGTCAACCGGGTGGGCGACTTCGGCTTCCTGCTGGGCATCGCCGGCGTGCTGGCCTGGATCGGCACGCTCGACTACGCCACCGCGTTCTCGCATGCCGCCAACGCCGAGCTCAACGGCACCTTCAGCCTGTGGTCGGGGCAGATCAGCCTGTTCGGCCATACCTGGCAGGTGATGTCGTCGGCGGTGGAAGTGCAGGTGATCAGCTTCATCTGCATCTGCCTGTTCATCGGTGCCATGGGCAAGTCGGCGCAGGTGCCGCTGCACGTGTGGCTGCCCGACTCGATGGAAGGCCCCACGCCCATCTCGGCCCTGATCCACGCCGCCACGATGGTGACCGCCGGCATCTTCATGGTGGCGCGCATGTCGCCGCTGTTCGAGCAGAGCGAGGCGGCGCTGGGCTTCGTGCTGTTCATCGGCGCCACCACGGCGCTGTTCACCGGCTTCATCGGCATCATCCAGAACGACATCAAGCGCGTGGTCGCGTACTCCACGCTGTCCCAGTTGGGCTACATGACGGTGGCGCTGGGCGTGTCGGCGTACTCGGCGGCGGTGTTCCACCTGATGACCCACGCCTTCTTCAAGGCGCTGCTGTTCCTGGCGGCGGGCTCGGTGATCATCGGCATGCACCACGAGCAGGACATGCGCAAGATGGGCGGGCTGCGCAAGTACATGCCCATCACCTACATCACCAGCCTGATCGGCACGCTGGCGCTGGTGGGTACGCCGTTCTTCTCGGGCTACTACTCCAAGGACACCATCATCGTGGCCGCGGGCGAGGCGGCCAAGACCGGCGGCTGGGTGCAGACCTACGGCTACTGGGCGGTGATGCTGGGCGTGTTCGTCACGGCCTTCTACAGCTTCCGCCTGCTGTACTTGACCTTCCACGGCAAGGAGCGCTTCCGCGAGGTCGCCGCCCATGACGACGGCCACGGCCACGATGCGCACCACGACGCGCACGCCGACGAACACCACGGCGACGCGCACGACGACCACGGCCATGGCCACCACGGCCCG
>JAURXG010000202.1 GCA_030654555.1 Aquabacterium sp. | reverse complement strand
ATCGCCTTCGCCCCGCGCGAGGCGATCGCCGGCGATTTTCTCGACGGCATGACCCGCGAGAACTTCCGCATCGCGCACGACATCTCCAGCTACAGCTTCCCGGCGATGGCCAAGGCCGCCCTGCCCCGCCTGCGCCCCGGCGCCGCGCTGCTGACGCTGAGCTACCTGGGTGCCGCACGCTACGTGCCCAACTACAACACCATGGGACTGGCCAAGGCCTCGCTGGAGGCCGGCGTGCGCTTCCTGGCGCAGAGCCTGGGGGCCAAGGGCATCCGCGTCAACGGCATTTCGGCCGGGCCGATCAAGACGCTGGCGGCCTCGGG
The DNA here is from genome assembly GCA_030654555.1 of Aquabacterium sp. Classification (GTDB taxonomy): domain Bacteria; phylum Pseudomonadota; class Gammaproteobacteria; order Burkholderiales; family Burkholderiaceae_C; genus Pseudaquabacterium. The sequence goes on along the minus strand of JAURXG010000202.1, from coordinate 861 downwards.
CATCAAGGATTTTGGCAAGCTGCTGACCGAGTTCGCCGCCACCACGCCGATCCGCCGCGCCATCACCATCGACGACGTGGGCAACACCGCGGCCTTCCTGCTGAGCGACCTGTCCTCCGGCATCAGCGCCGAGATCGTCTACGTCGACGGCGGCTTCAGCCACGTGGCGATCGGCAACCCCGACGCCTGAGCTCCACCGCGCATCAAGACAACAGGCCGGCGCATGCGCCGGCCTTTTTTCATGGTGCGGCGAGATCCGCTCAGCCGCCGTTGCGCACGCAGTCCACGTAGTAGCGGCCGTCGACGCCCTCGTCCTCCACCAGCCCGTGCACGTCGGTGGCAAAGCCGGGGAAGCCGGCATTGAACTCGCGGGTGAACTTCAGGTACTGCACGATCTTGCGGTTGAAGCGCTCACCCGGGATCAGCAGCGGGATGCCCGGCGGGTACGGCGTCAGCAGCGCGGTGGTGATGCGGCCCTCCAGGTCGTCGATGTCGACCCGCTCGGTCTCGCGGCGCGCGATGTAGGCGAAGGCATCGCTGGGCTTCATCGCCGGCTGCAGGTCCGACTGGTAGACATCGGTGGTCAGCCGCGCGATGTCGCCCTTGGCATAGGCCTCGTGCATGGCCTGGCACAGGTCCTTCAGCCCCATCTTCTCGTAGCGCGGATGGGCCTGGCAGAACTCGGGCAGGATGCGCCACATCGGCGCGTTCTTGTCGTAATCGTCCTTGAACTGCTGTAGCGCCGTCAACAGCGTGTTCCAGCGGCCCTTGGTGATGCCGATGGTGAACATGATGAAGAACGAATACAGCCCGCATTTCTCGACGATCACGCCGTGCTCGGACAGATATTTGGTCACCATT
>JAURXG010000213.1 GCA_030654555.1 Aquabacterium sp. | reverse complement strand
GGCGCGTGGCTCGCTGTAACCGCCCTCGTCGGCGCCACCGCCGCCGCCTTCGCGGCCGCCCAGCAGCTGCATCTGGTCGGCCACGATCTCGGTGGTGTACTTCTCCACGCCGTCCTTGTCGGTCCACTTGCGCGTCTTCAGGCGGCCCTCCACGTACACCGGGCGGCCCTTCTTGAGGTACTCGCCGGCGATCTCGGCCAGCCGGTCGTAGAACACCACGCGATGCCACTCGGTCTCTTCCTGGCGCTCGCCGCTGGTCTTGTCCTTCCAGTTGCGGCTGGTGGCGATGGCCACGTTGCAGATGGCCGAGCCGCTGGGCGCGTAACGCACCTCGGGATCGCGCCCCAGGTTGCCGATGAGGATGACTTTGTTGACCGATGCCATGGCGGGGCTCCTGAAAGGGGGGATCGTTTGCGCGGCGGGGCCGCTGCAAGGGCGTGGATTGTCTGTGATGCCGATTATGGCCAGCGCCCGGGCCCGGCGGCTCGCCCGAAGGAGGGGCCACGCGCCCCCCGGGCGGGGGAGGCCCGACCAGTGCGGCCGAGGCGCGGCTTGGCGCCGCCTCGTTACCATCGCGGCTCCATGCCCAGCACCCGCACCGCGCCCGCCGCTTCGTCTTCCTCCACCGATCCGCTGGCCATCCTGCAGCAGGTGTTCGGCTACGGCGCCTTCCGCGGCCAGCAGGGCGCCATCATCGAGCGGGTGTGCGGCGGCGGCGACGCGCTGGTGCTGATGCCCACCGGCGGCGGCAAGAGCCTGTGCTACCAGGTGCCGGCGATCGCCCGCCACCGCGGCGGCCATGGCGTCACGCTGGTGGTCAGCCCGCTGATCGCGCTGATGCACGACCAGGTGGGCGCGCTCGACGAGGCGGGCGTCAAGTCGGCCTTCCTCAACAGCTCGCTCGAGGGCGACGAGGCGCGCCGCGTCGAGCGCGACCTGATGGCCGGCACGCTGGTGCTGCTGTACGCCGCGCCCGAGCGCATCCTCACGCCGCGCTTCCTGGCCATGCTCGACTCGCTGCACGAGCGTGGGCTGCTGAGCCTGATCGCCATCGACGAGGCGCATTGCGTCAGCCAGTGGGGCCACGATTTCCGCGAAGAGTATTTGGGCCTGTCGCAGTTGCACGAGCGCTACGCCGACGTGCCGCGCATCGCGCTCACCGCCACCGCCGACGCCCACACCCGCGCCGACATCGTCGAGCGCCTGGCGCTCGAGTCGGCCGAGCTGTTCGTCGCCAGCTTCGACAGGCCCAACATCCGCTACCAGATCGTCGAGAAGGACGAGCCGCGCAAGCAGCTGCTGCGCTTTCTGCGCGACGAGCACGAGGGCGACGCCGGCATCGTCTACTGCCAGAGCCGCAAGAAGGTGGAAGAAACCGCCGCCTGGCTGGCCGACGAGGGCCTGAACGCGCTGCCGTACCACGCCGGGCTGGATGCCAGCCTGCGCCGCCGGCACCAGGACCGCTTCC
>JAURXG010000187.1 GCA_030654555.1 Aquabacterium sp. | reverse complement strand
GTTGCCCGACGAGAACATCCCCGAGGTGTACAACAACAACGTCGCCCCTCACATCAAGCAAGGCGCCACGCTGGCCTTCGCCCACGGCTTCAACGTGCACTATGGCCAGGTCGTGCCGCGCGAGGACATCGACGTCTGGATGGTGGCGCCCAAGGCCCCCGGCCACACGGTGCGCAACACCTACACCCAGGGCGGCGGCGTGCCGCACCTGATCGCCGTGCATGCCGACAAGACCGGCAAGGCGCGTGACCTGGCGCTGAGCTACGCTGCGGCCAACGGCGGCGGCAAGGCCGGCATCATCGAGACCAACTTCCGCGAAGAGACCGAGACCGACCTGTTCGGCGAACAGGCCGTGCTGTGCGGTGGCACCGTCGAGCTGATCAAGGCCGGCTTCGAGACGCTGGTGGAAGCCGGCTACGCGCCCGAGATGGCCTATTTCGAGTGCCTGCACGAGCTGAAGCTGATCGTCGACCTGATCTATGAAGGCGGCATTGCGAACATGAACTACTCGATCTCGAACAACGCCGAGTACGGCGAGTACGTGACCGGCCCGAAGATCGTCACGTCGGAGACCAAGAAGGCGATGCAGCAGTGCCTGAAGGACATCCAGACCGGCGAATACGCCAAGAGCTTCATCCTGGAAAACAAGGCCGGTGCGCCGACGCTGATCTCGCGCCGCCGCCTGACCGAAGAGCACCAGATCGAAGTGGTCGGCGAGAAGCTTCGCGCGATGATGCCGTGGATCAAGGCCAACAAGCTGGTGGACAAGAGCCGCAACTGATCGCGCCTTGAACGGCAGGCCCGCGCTTGCAGGCGCGGGCCCGTCCACAAGGGCCGCCTCGTGCGGCCTTTTTCACGTCCACCCCTGCGGTATGCTCGCGCCCCATGAATGAACCCCTGGACGCTGGCGAAGAGCTGGACCCGAACGACCCGCCGCAGCGGCCCCGCCGCAAGGGCATCTACGTGCTGCCCAACCTGTTCACGCTGGCAGCCTTGTTCGGCGGCTTCTATGCCGTGGTGATGGCGATGAACGGCCGCTTCGACCAGGCCGCGATCGGCGTGTTCTGCGCGATGGTGCTCGACAGCCTGGATGGCCGGGTCGCGCGCATGACGAACACCCAGAGCGCGTTCGGCGAGCAGATGGACAGCTTGTCGGACATGGTCAGTTTCGGCGCCGCCCCGGCGCTGATCGTCTATGAATGGGCGCTCAAGGGCATGGGCAAGGCGGGCTGGGCTGCGGCGTTTGTCTACTGCGCCTGCGCGGCGCTGCGGCTGGCGCGTTTCAACACCAACATCGGCGTGGTCGACAAGCGCTTCTTCCAGGGGCTGCCCAGCCCGGCGGCGGCCGCGCTGGTGATCGGCTTCATCTGGATCATGGACGACGCGGGCTTCAAAGAGGGCGTGCGCGACATCCCCTGGCTGGTGTGGACCACCTGGACGATCACGCTGTTTGCCGGCCTGACGATGGTGACCAACGTGCCGTTCTACAGCTTCAAGGACTTTGGCCTG
>JAURXG010000186.1 GCA_030654555.1 Aquabacterium sp. | reverse complement strand
CTTGCCCGCCAGCCCGGCCTGGCTCATCTGCTTGACGAAATTGATGCCCATGCCACCCGGGTAGAACACGAACAGCGCCTCGGGCTTGGCCGACTGCAACTGCGCGATCTCGGCCGAGTAGTCGGGCTGGTTGACCTGGGTGTAGACCTCGTCGACCACCTGGCCCTTGTAGAAGCGCTTGAAGCCGGCCAGCATGTCCTTGCCGGCCTGGTAGTTGGGCGCCATCAGGTACACGCGCTTGAGGCCACGGTCCTGGGCGAACTTGCCCATGGCCTCGGCGGCGCCATCGTTCTGCCAGGCCATCGAGAACAGGTTGGCCTTGCACTGCGCACCCGCCAGCGGCGACGGGCCGGCGTTGGTGGCGATGGCCACCACGCCAGACTCGGCCAGGCGCGGCAGGCTGCCCATCAGCACATTCGAGAAGGACAAGCCGACGATTGCCGCGACCTTGTCCTTGTCGATCAGCTTGCGCACGGCCTGCTGGCCGACCTCGGGCTTGAGCTGGTCGTCTTCCTTGACCACGGTGGTGGCCTGGCCGCCCAGCTTGCCACCGCGCTGCTCCAGCGCCAGCATGAAACCGTCGACCTGGTCTTGGCCGACCAGCGCCTGCGGGCCCGACAACGGGGCCATCAGGCCGATGGTGGCGGCCGATGCCGTGGCCGCTGCGGCCAGCAGCGTGCTGCCGCCAATCGCCTTGAAAAGCGTGTTCTTGAACATGGTTTGTCTCCTGCAGGGATGCGTTTGCCCTCGGGGCCGTCAGCAACGGCTCCGGCGAGCGGTGGTTTTTAGTGGGTCAGTCGAGCTGCAGGAACACCCTGCCGCCCTCGATCTTCACGGGATAGCTGCGCAGCGCCTCGGTCACCGGGTCGCAGGTCGGCTTGCCGTCTCGCACGTCGAACTTGCCCTGGTGCAGGGGGCACTCGATCTCGTGGCCTTCCAGGAAACCGTCGCACAGGCGTGCGTGGCCATGGGTGCAGATGTTGTCGGTGGCGTAGACCGCATCACCCACCGTGTAGATCGCGATGTCGCGCCCGGCGACGGCGACGCCCTTGACATCGTCTGCGGGCAGGTCATCGGCCGACAGCGCGTCAACCCAGTTCATCGTGCTCATGGCGGCCTCAGATCGGGTAGATGATGGAGTTGGGGATCATTTCGGAGTCGTAAATGCACTCGCGAGATGCGAACTTCAGGCCTGCCGGGGTGCGCACCACGGTGTCGAGGTAGCGGCCCACGTTGAACACCGTGGACGCTTCTGACAACTTGGTGCGGAACACCGCGTAGTTGGCCTCGCAGCGCCAGCGCCCTTCAGTCGCCTCGCGGATCACCGGTGTGCCCACGATGTGCCGCTGGTAGTAGGGGTCGTGGAACAGCGTCTCCTGGATGCCGTAGACACGGTCCTTCAGCATGCCCTTGCTGCGGAACGACAGCGTAGCCAGCGGGAAGCCGCGTTCGTGGTTCTCGCGCGGCTGCAGCCGGTAGATGCAGTCGTCGGTGAAGAAGTCGGGCCACAGGTCCCAGTTGTTGGAATCGACAGCGCTGGCGTAGTCCGCATAGAGCTGGTTCAGTGCCAGCCAGTCTTCAAAGTTCATGCTCGTCATGACTCAAGCCTCCATCACATCGCGCCAGTAGCGATACATGCCGCGGATCAGCGTCTCGGTCACCATGTGCTCGGTGTCGCCCACGTCGCGCCCCCCCAGCTCGGCCACCGCCCGGTGGAAGGGCTTGCTCTCGAAGGCCTGCTGGCTGAACTCGATCACCTCACCATCGTCGGCCGATACAAAACCGGCCGGGCCGAACAGGTTGGCCTGGGTCAGCCGGCGCTGCGTCATTTCCTCGGTGTCATCCTCGAAGCCAAAGTGCGTCCAGACAAAGTCAAAGCTGCCATGGCCGTTGGGCTGGATGTGGCGGGTGGAGACGCTGTTGACCTGCTGCTGCAGGATCACGCTGGGGAAGATGGTGGTCATCACCGCCGTCGGCCCACCCCACCAGGGCTCGGGCACGATGTCGATGAAGCTCGGGTCCTGCAGCGTCATCTCGGCCTTGAAGCTGCTCACCTGCGTCACCTGGTCGGCCTGGCCCGCCGCGCCGCGGGTGGAGATCATGGCGGCATGGCGGTGCTGGTCGTCCATGCGCAACTGGCTCTTGTTGTCGGCGCGCCAGAGGCCGAAGGTGACGAACCAGGTGTGCAGCAGGCCCGGGTGGTACGGGTCCTTGATGTTCTCCTGCATCAGCTTCCAATTGCCCGGAATGCGCTGGCGGTTGTAGCCCAGGATCTTCAGCGGGCGGCCGTTGAACAGCCGGTCGAAGTAGCCCAGGATGGTGGGGCCGAGAAAGTCCTCGAAGGGCTCGACATCGGGGTCGAAGGACGCGAAAACCACGCCGCCGCGCGTGGCCACCTTCAGCTTCGTGAGGCCATGGTCGGCGGTCTTGAAGTCTGCGGGCATGCCGCCGTTCACCTTGCCGTCCTGCTTGACGCCACGGCGGAACGGCACGCCCTGCAGGTCACCCTTGAGCGTGTAGGTCCACTGGTGGTACGGGCAGACGAACTCCTTGCGGTTGCCATGCCGCTCGCGGCAGAAGCGCATGCCCCGGTGGGCGCAGACGTTCTCGACCACGTTGAGCGCACCCT
>JAURXG010000210.1 GCA_030654555.1 Aquabacterium sp. | reverse complement strand
CTGCGGCCACGAGCGCTATGGCCACCTTGCCGCGCTGTCGCCGGCCAGCCGCGCCGAACTCACCCGCGACTTCGCCTGAGCCAAAGCGTCCCGGTCACGAAGAGATCGTGACCGGGCAGAGCCTCAGCGCCCGTGGGTCGTCTGCGGCTCTCCGGCGGGCGGCGGCTTGGCGGCCTCGGCCAGCAGGAACGCGCGGAGGTCCTCGGCGCTGGCCTCGTCGAAGAAGCGGCGGAACGGCGCCATGCCGTGGGGCTTCCTTGCACCCTCCAGCACGATCGCCTTGAAGCCGACCGGGTCCAGGATGACCGGCGAGCGCGCCAGCACCGGCAGATAGCCGCCGGCGCCGTGGCAGGTGACGCAGAACTGCGCGCTCAGCTTCGCGCCCTTGGCGGGATCGCCCTTCGACGGCGTGGCCGTGGCCAGGTCCAGCGGCGGCTGGACGACGGGGGCCGGGAACGGCGTCGGAACCGTCTTCCCGTCCAGCTTGAAGACCAGCAGGCGGCCCTTGCGGCGCGGTTCAGCGCCGCCCATGCCGCCGGCGCCGCCGAAGCCCACCATCAGGGCCACGTACTGCTCGCCGTCGATGGCGTAGGTCGAGGCCGCCGCGATCGCCGCCGCGCCCGTGTCATAGGTCCAGAGCGCCTTGCCGGTGGCGGCGTCGAAGGCGACGAAGTTGTGGCCCGCGGCGTGGAAGACCAGGCCGCCGGCGGTGGCCAGCACCCCGCTGCGCCAGGGCTCGGCGAAGTCGACCTTCCAGCGGGCCTTCTTCTGCACCGGATCCCAGGCGATCAGCTGGCCGAACGGCGCCGGCTGCGCGCGGGCCGGCGACAGGGTCGAGGGCCCGAGGCCCAGGTTCCAGGCGCCGGGGATGAACTTGAATTCCTTGGGGTCGGCGTAGTCCATGTAGAGGGTCTGGGCCGGGATGTAGACCAGGCCTTCCTTCGGGCTGTAGGCCATCGGCTGCCAGTTGTGGCCGCCCAGGGCGCCCGGCGTCTGCTGGTGCTCCTGACCGTTCTCGTAGCGGGCGTCGGCCGCCTCGACCGGACGCCCCGTGGCCAGATCCACACGCTCGGCCCAGGTGGTCTTCACGAAGTTGTCCGCCGACACCAGCTTCCCGCTGGCCGCGTCCAGCACATAGTAGAAGCCGTTCTTGTTGGCCTGCATCACCACGCGCTGGGTCTTCCCGGCGACCGGCAGGTCGGCGACCATCAGGTGCTGGACCGCGTCGAAGTCCCAGTCGTCGCGGGGCGTCGTCTGGTAGTGCCAGGCGTACTCGCCGGTGTCGGGACGCAGCGCGACGATGGAGGCGGCGAACAGGTTGTCGCCCTTGCCGCCGGTGCGGATCTTGCTGTTCCAGGGGCCGGCGTTGCCGGTGCCAACGAAGACCAGGTCGGTCTTGGGATCATAGGTGATGGCGTCCCAGGGCGTCGCCCCGCCGCCGCCGTCCTTCCACGCCCCGTCGCTCCAGGTGGCGTAGGCGAAATCCTTCATCGCCTTGTCCGACGCTGCCCCGTCCGGCGCGCCGGTGGGGTTGGGGGTCATGTGGAACCGCCACGACAGCTTGCCGGTGTCGGCGTCATAGGCCGAGACATACCCGCGGACCGGATACTCAGCCCCGCCGTTGCCGATCAGGATCTTGCCCTTCACCGCCCGCGGCGCGCCGGTGATCGTGTAGGGCAGCTTCGCGTCGGTGGTCTGCACGGTCCAGACGACCTTGCCGGTCTTGGCGTCCAGCGCGACCAGCCGGCCGTCCAGGGTGCCGACATAGGCGCGGCCCTTCCAGAGGGCGACGCCGCGGTTGACCACGTCGCAGCAGGCGTCGAAGCCCTTCTCGCCGGGCACCTGCGGATCGTAGGACCACAGCGCCTTGCCGGTCTTCGCGTCGAACGCATAGACCTTGGACCAGGTCGTGGTGGTGTAGAGGATGCCGTCCGCCACCAGCGGCGTCGCCTCCTGACCGCGGTCAGTGTCGAAGCTGGCCCACCAGGCGACGCCCAGGCGCTTGACCGTATCCTTGTTGACCTGGTCGAGCGGGCTGAACCTTTGCTCGTCGTAGGTGCGGCCGTAGCTCAGCCAGTCGCCGGCCTCGGCCGCCAGGATACGCTTGCCGTCGACGCCGGCCTTGCCGCAGGCCGAAAGGCACAAGGCGACGCCCAGCGCCGCCCAGAGCGATAGCTTTCTCAGGACCGTTTCCCCCGAAACCGTTTTCGCCAGCTTCGCAGAGACCTCGGGCTTCGGCGAGCCCTTCGTTTATTTCCCGGCGGGAAGCAATGTTCCGCTTCAGCACCCCATTATCCGCCGCCCAATTGAAGGTAGGTTGTCAGCCTGGGGACGGCGACAGCGCCCTCCCGCTTCAATCCGGAAAGACCCTCCCTTGCGCAAATCGATCGCCTATGTCGTCTGCGGCCTCGCCGCCGCCCTGCTGCTGGCCCCAGCCGCCATGGCCCAGACCACCAAGGTCGCCGCCGAGGTGAAGGCAGGCGCATTCGTCGCGGACACCAACCACTCCAAGGTCACCTGGTCGGTGAGCCACTTCGGCTTCTCCACCTATGTCGGCCAGTTCGCCGGCGTGACCGCCGCCCTGAAGCTGGACCCGGCCAACCTGGCGGCGACCACCCTGGACGCCACCATCCAGACCGCCGCGGTCGGCACTCTGAACGCAGCGCTCGACACCCACCTGAAGTCGGCGGACTTCCTCGATGTCGCCAAGTTCCCGACAGCGACGTTCAAGGCCACCTCGGTGAAGTCGACCGGCGCCAGCACGGCCGATATCACCGGCGACCTCACCCTTCACGGCGTCACCAAGCCGGTGGTCCTGCAGGCGACGTTCAACCAGGCCGGGGTGAGCCCCGTCGACAAGAAGTATTCGGTCGGCTTCTCCGCCAAGGCGGTGGTCAAGCGCTCGGACTTCGGCATCAAGACCTATGTGCCGGCGATCAGCGACGACGTGACCCTGCAGATCGACGCCGAGTTCAAGGCCGCGTACTGATACGAAAAGGGCCGCCCTCGCGGGCGGCCCTGATCTTCGGTCTCGCGACGATCTAGAAGATCTCGAACAGGCCCGCCGCGCCCATTCCGCCGCCGACGCACATGGTGACCACGCCCCACTTCAGGCCGCGGCGCTTGCCCTCGTGCAGGATGTGGCCGGTCGCCCGGGCGCCGGTCATGCCATAGGGGTGGCCGATCGAGATGGCGCCGCCCGAGATGTTGTACTTGGCCGGGTCGATGCCGAGCTTGTCGCGGCAGTAGAGGCACTGCGAGGCGAACGCCTCGTTCAGCTCCCACATGTCGATGTCATCGATCTTCAGGCCGTTGCGCTCGAGCAGCTTGGGGATCGCGAACACCGGACCGATGCCCATCTCTTCCGGGCCGCAGCCGGCCACGGCCATGCCGCGGTAGGCGCCCAGCGGGGTCAGGCCCAGCCGCGCGGCTTCCTTGGCTTCCATCAGCACCACGGCCGCCGCGCCGTCGGACAGCTGGCTGGCGTTGCCCGCGGTGATGAACTTGTCGGGCCCGTTGATCGGCGCCAGCTTGGCCAGGCCGGCCAGAGTGGTGTCGGGCCGGTTGCACTCGTCGCGGTCGACCACGGCATCGACCAGCGACTCTTCCTTGGTGACCTTGTCGACCACCTTCATCTTCGTCTTCACCGAGATGATCTCGTCCTTGAACTTGCCGGCCGCCTGCGCGGCGGCCATGCGGCGCTGCGACTCCAGCGAGTATTCGTCCTGGTACTCGCGGCTGATGCCATAGCGCTGGGCCACGATGTCGGCGGTCTCGATCATCGGCATCCAGAAGGCGGGCAGCAGCTCGGTCAGGCGCGGCTCGCGGCCACCACCGCCGCCACCCTGGAAGCTGATCGAATCGACGCCGCAGCCGACCATCACGCTGGCGCCTTCCTCGACGATGTGATGCGCCGCCGCCGCGATGGCGTTGAGCCCCGACGAGCAGGCGCGGTGCAGGGTCATGCCCGAGGTGGTGACCGGCAGCCCGGCCAGCATCGCCGCGGCCCGCGCCACGTTGCCCGACGCGGCCACGCAGCCGGCGATCACGTCCTCGACCTCGGCCGGATCGGCGCCCGAGCGCTGCACCGCATGCTCGATAGCGTGACCCAGGATGGTCATGTTGGGCGTGTTGTTGAAACCACCGCGCGCGGCCTTGGCCAGGCCGGTGCGCGCATAAGAAACGATGACTGCCTGGCGCATGGTGCGTGCCTTTCGTAGCTGGGGAAAACCCCGGTCGGCCGACCGGGCCAGGCACCCGGGTGGTGCCAGCGGCGCAGTGTCCACCACCGTTGCGCCCGGCAGCGTCACCCGCGGTACACCTGCACCCACTGTGGCCGGTGAGCGGGTGCGGTGCGGCGCCGGCGCGGGCGCGGCACCAACGGCGCCAGGGATACTGCGCCCATGAAGAAAGAAGCCTGGCGGCGCGAGCCCAACTCCTACCCCACGCGTGGCGAGCTGCTGCCGCGCTACACCGACGTCGACCTCTGGCAGCACCTCAACAACACGGCGCTGATCGCTATGCACGGCGAGAACTGCCAGCAGTGGCTGCGCGAGGCCTTCGGTGCCAGCGTCTGGCGCGAGTCCTCGCCGCTGATCGCCACCGTGGCGAACGAGACCGACTTCCTCGCCGAGGCGCATTACCCGGCACCGCTGGCCACCGGCACCCGGCTGCTGGGCATCGACCGCACGGGCTTCCGGCTCGGCTCGGCGCTGTTCCAGCACGGGCCCTGCGTCGGTCTGCACGAGGCGACGCTGGCGGTCTGGGTCGACGGCCTGCCGGTGCCGCTGCCGGCCGCGGTGGCTGACCTGCTGCACGCCGCCGCCGCACGGCCATCGGCGCTGCCCGACATCGACCACGCGGCCCACCGATCGCCCGTACCCGGACCGCTGCGCCCCATCGGCGACTATCCCTGGCACATGACCGTGGCCACGCGCTTTGCCGACAGCGATGCCCGAGGCCAGACCAGCGACACCAGCCTGGCGCGTTATGCAGAGCAGTCGCGGGTGCAGTTCCTGACCCAGGCCTTCGGCGCCGGGCGCCTGGCCTCGCCCACCGGCTTCATCGTCGGCCATGTGGCCACGCGCTGGCTGATGCGCGGCAGGCCGCCGGCGGCGTGGCAGGTGGGCTGCGCCGTCACCCGCATCGGCGAGCGCTCGATGGCCGTGCGCAGCGCGCTGTTCGACGGCGAGCAATGCCACGCGGTCTGCGACACGGTGATGGTGGTGATCGACCGCGACTCGCGCCGCAGCACCACCTTGCCCGAGGCCTCGCGCGAACTGCTCGAGCCCTATCGCAAGCACTGACGCCCACCGGCGCGCGCCGGCGCAGCGTCAGCCCACCACCGCCCCGGCCCCGTAGCCCGCCGGTGCCACCACGGTGCCCCCCGGCGTGATGCGCACTGCGCAGAACTTGAACTCGGGGATCTTGGCCGCCGGGTCGAGCGCAGGATTGGTCAGCCGGTTGGCCGCCGCCTCGGCATAGGCGAACGGGATGAACACCGTGCCGGTGGGCGTGCCGTCGTCGCGCCGCGCATGCAGCACCACGCTGCCGCGGCGGCTGGCCACGGTGATGGCGTCGCCCGGCTGCAGGCCCAGCGCCTGCAGGTCCTGCCCGTGCAGGCTGGCGGTGGCCAGCGGCTCCACGGCATCCAGCACCTGGCTGCGGCGCGTCATGCTGCCGGTGTGCCAGTGCTCGAGCTGGCGGCCGGTGATCAGCACGAAGGGGTAAGCGGCATCGGGTCGCTCGGCGGCCGGGATCAGCGGCGCGCTGACCAGGTGCACACGTCCATCCGACGTTGGGAAGTGGTCGGTGAAGACGATCGGCTGGCCCGGGTCGGCGTCGTCGAGGCAGGGGTAGGTGATGCTGTGCGCGCGCTCCAGCCGATCCCAGGAGACGCCGGCGATCACGCCGTGCAGCGCCTGGCGCATCTCCTCGTAGACGGCGGCCACGCCGCTGTCCGGGCCTGCGTAGTCCCACGCCAGCCCCAGCCGACGGGCCAGCTGCTGCAGGATCCACAGGTCCTGCCGCGCCTCACCGGGGGCCTCCAATGCACGCCTGCCCATCTGCAGCATGCGGTCGGTGTTGGTCACCGTGCCGGTCTTCTCGGGCCAGCCCGAGGCGGGCAGCACCACGTCGGCCAGCCAGGCGGTCTCGGTCATGAACAGGTCCTGCACCACCAGGTGCTGCAGGCTGGCCAGCCCGGCGCGAGCATGGTTGAGATCGGGGTCGCTCATCGCCGGGTTCTCGCCCATGATGAACATGCCGCGGATCTTCAGCGGGTCGGTCTCGGCGGCCTGCGCCTTGTGCAGGATCTCGACCACGGTGAGGCCGGGTTCGGCGCTCAGCGGCTGGCCCCAGAAGGCCTCGAACCAGGCATGCACCTCGGCGTTGTCCACCCGCTGGTAGTTGGGGAACATCATCGGGATCAGCCCGGCATCGCTGGCGCCCTGCACGTTGTTCTGGCCCCGCAGCGGGTGCAGGCCCGAGCCCGGCTTGCCGATCTGGCCGGTGATGGCCGACAGCGCGATAAGGCAGCGCGCGTTGTCGGTGCCGTGCACATGCTGGCTGACGCCCATGCCCCACAGGATCATCGAGGCCTTGCTGGTGGCAAAGGCCCGCGCCACCTCGCGGATGGTCTCGGCCGGGATGCCGCAGACCGGTGCCATGCGCTCGGGCGAGCAGTCGGCCACACCCGCCTTCAGGGCCTCGAAGTTGCCGGCGCGATCGCGCAGGAAGGCGGCGTCGGTCAGGCCTTCCTCGATCACCGCATGGATCATCGCGTTGAGCAGCGCCACGTCGGTGTCGGGCTTGAACTGCAGCGTGCGCCAGGCGTGGCGGGCCAGGTCGGTGCGGCGCGGGTCGGCCATCACGATTCGGGTGCCGCGCGCGGCCGCGTTCTTCATCCAGGTGGCGGCCACCGGGTGGTTGGCCGTGGGGTTGCTGCCGATCACCAGGATCAGCCCAGCCTGCAGCACGTCGTTGACCGGGTTGCTCACCGCGCCCGAGCCCACGCCTTCGAGCAGCGCCGTCACGCTGCTGGCATGGCACAGCCGGGTGCAGTGGTCGACGTTGTTGCTGCCGAAGCCGGTGCGCACCAGCTTCTGGAACAGGTAGGCCTCTTCGTTGCTGCCCTTGGCCGAGCCGAAGCCGGCCAGGGTCTTGGGGCCGTGGTTGTCGCGCAAGCGCCGCAGGCCAGCGGCGGCCACGTCCAGCGCCTCGTCCCAGCTGGCCTCGCGGAAAACGTCTTGCCAATCCTGCGGGCGCGGTGCGGCCTGCGGGTCCTTGATCGCGCCGGGCCGGCGGATCAGCGGCCGGGTCAGGCGCTGGCGGTGGTGCACGTAGTCGAAGCCGAAGCGGCCCTTCACGCACAAGCGGCCGGCGTTGGCCGGGCCGTCGCGGCCCGCCACCGCGACGATGCGGTTGTCGCGTACTTTGTACGATATCAGGCAACCCACGCCGCAATAGGGGCAGACCGAGTCGACACTCTTGTCGACGCGCTGGTCGCCGATCAGCGTCTTGGCCGACAAGGCGCCGGTGGGGCAGGCCTGCACGCATTCACCGCAGCCCACGCAGCTGCTGTCGCCCATCGCTTCGCCCAGGTCGAAGGCGATCTGGGCCAACGCGCCGCGGTGCAGCACGCCGATCACGTCGTTCATCTGCGTCTCGCGGCAGGCGCGCACGCAGCGGGTGCACTGGATGCAGGCGTCCAGGTTGACGGCCATCGCGGGGTGGCTGAGGTCGGGCGCCGGCTGATGCCGCTGCAGCGCGGACAAGGCCGGGCGCGCGCTGACGCCCAGCCGCGCAGCCCAGTCGCTCAACTCGCCGTGCGGTCGGGTGGCATCACCGTCCACCCACTGGCTACCTTCGGCCGGCATGTCGGCCAGCAGCAGCTCCAGCACCATCTTCTGGCTCTTCAGCGCGCGCTCGCTGCGGGCCAGCACCGTCATGCCGGGCGTGGGGGTGCGGCAGCAGCTGGGCGCCAGGGTGCGCTCACCGGCGATCTCGACCACGCAGGCGCGGCAGTTGCCATCGGCGCGTTGGCCTTCGGTGAAGCACAGGCGCGGGATGTCGATGCCGTGGCGCTGCGCCGTTTGCAGGATGGATTCACCCGGCCGGGCGTCGACGGTCCGGCCGTCCAGGCTGAACTCGAACAGGTCGGGGCCGGTCATCACGCGCCCTCCATCGGTGGCGCCAGCTCGTCGGCAAAGTAGCGCTGCACGCAGCGGATCACGTTGGGCGCGGCCTGGCCCAGGCCGCAGATCGACGCATCGGCCATCACCTGCCCCAGGTCGTCCAGCGTGGCTTGGTCCCAGGCCGGCGCGGCCATCAGCTGCGCGGCCTTGTCGGTGCCCACGCGGCAGGGCGTGCACTGGCCGCAGCTCTCGTGCGCGAAGAACTGCATGGCGTTCACCGCCGCATCACGCGCTCGATCGTGCTGGCCCAGCACCACCACCGCGGCCGATCCGATGAAGCAGCCATGCGGTTGCAGCAGGTCGAAATCCAGCGGCAGATCGGCCAGACGGGCCGGCAGGATGCCGCCCGACGCACCGCCCGGCAGGTAGCCGTACAGCTGGTGGCCCTCGGCCATCCCGCCGCAGAATTCGTCGACCAGTTCGCGCAGCGTGATGCCCGCCGGTGCCAGCTTGACGCCCGGCTGCCGCACACGCCCGCTGACGCTGAACGACCGCAGGCCGCTGCGCCCGTGGCGGCCGAAGCCCTTGAACCAGGCCGGCCCACGCTGCACGATGTCGCGCACCCAGTACAGCGTCTCGAAGTTGTGCACCAGCGTCGGCAGGCCGAACAGCCCGCGCTCGGCCAGGTAGGGCGGGCGCAGCCGCGGCTCGCCGCGCCGGCCCTCGATGCTCTCGACCATCGCCGACTCTTCGCCGCAGATGTAGGCACCGGCGCCGCGGCGCAACTCGATGGCCGGCAGCGGACAGGGCGGATCGGCCTGCAGGCGGGCCAGTTCACGCTGCAGCAGTGCGCGGGCACCGTGGTACTCGTCGCGCAGGTAGACGAACACGCGCT
>JAURXG010000178.1 GCA_030654555.1 Aquabacterium sp. | reverse complement strand
CAAGCTTCGATTCGAACGGGTCGACGTAGACCGGCAGCCGGCGCTCGCGCCACAGGTGGTACCAGGTGTCCTCGAAGCCGGTCTGCACGAACTGGTCGCTGACGCCCAGGCGCTGCGTCAGTGCCGTCATGAAGGCCTTGGCATGGGCCGAGGTGTACTGCGTGGGAAAGCGCTCGTCGGTGAACAGCGCCGGATCGTGCCAGCAGGGCTCGCCGTCGGTGCGCCAGCAGATGCTCAGCGCCCAGCGCGGCAGCTGCTCGCCCGGATACCACTTGCCCTGGCCGAAGTGCAGGAAGCCGCCGACCCCGTAATGGTTGCGCAGGCGGTTCACCAGGTCGGTGGCGAACAGGCGCTTGGTGGGGCCCAGGGCGTCGGTGTTCCATTCGGCGCCATCGCGGTCGTCCACGCTGACGAAGGTGGGCTCGCCGCCCATCGTCAGGCGCACGTCGCCGGCGTCGAGCTGGGCGTCCACCCGCTCGCCCAGCTGGAGCACCTCGGCCCACTGGTCTTCGGTGTAGGGCTTGGTGACGCGCGGCGATTCCCAGATGCGGCTGATCTGCATGTGGTGCGAGAACTCGACCTCGCATTCGTCGGTGGCGCCACTGATGGGTGCTGCGCTGCCGGGCGTGGGGGTGCAGGCCACGGGGATGTGGCCTTCGCCGGCCATCAGGCCCGAGGTGGGGTCGAGCCCGATCCAGCCGGCACCCGGCAGGAACACCTCGCACCAGGCGTGCAGGTCGGTGAAGTCGACCTCGGTGCCGCTGGGGCCGTCGAGCGCCTTGACGTCGCTCTTCAACTGGATCAGGTAGCCCGAGACGAAGCGTGCGGCCAGGCCCAGGTGGCGCAGCGCCTGCACCAGCAGCCAGCCCGAGTCGCGGCAGGAGCCGCTGGCCAGCGTCAGCGTCTGCTCGGGCGTCTGCACGCCCGGCTCCATGCGGATGACGTAGCGGATGTCCTTCTGCAGCTTCTGGTTGATGTCGACCAGGAAGTCGATGGTGCGGCGCTTGCTAACGTCCACCGTGGCCAGGAACTTGGCGAAGGCCGGCGTGGCCGGCTCGGTCACCAGGTAGGGCTGCAGTTCGAGCAGGGTGGCCTCGTCGTACTTGAACGGGTACGCCTCGGCCTCGGGCTCCAGGAAGAAGTCGAAGGGGTTGTAGACCGACATCTCGGTCACCAGATCGACCGTGACCTTGAACTCGGTGACCGGATCGGGGAAGACCAGCCGCGCCAGGTAGTTGGCGAAGGCGTCCTGCTGCCAGTTGATGAAGTGGCCCTCGGGCTCGATCTTCAGGCTGTAGCTCAGGATGTGGCTGCGGCAATGCGGCGCCGGACGCAGCCGCACGATGTGCGGCGCCATCGCGACCCGGCGGTCGTACTTGTAATGGGTGACGTGATTCAGTGCGACGTGGATGGACACGGGGTTCCTTCAGGCTCTTGCGATGCTGCGTTGCAGCATTGTCTTATGCGCGGATGAGGTTCAGGCGGGAACCAAGAAGTCGCGGCTGATGCCGGCGCCGATGTCGTTGACACGGTCCAGGAACTGGGTCAGGAAGGCATGCAGGCCGGTGGCCAGGATCTCGTCGATGCGGCCGAACTGCAGGTCGCTGCGCAGGCGGCCGGCGCGGCGCCGGGTTTCGGCGCTCTGCTCGTTGGCCACCAGCTCGAGGTTGTGCATCACCTCGTTCAGGCAGGCGGCCAGCGAGCGTGGCATGTCGGGGCGCAGGATCAGCAGCTCGGCGACCTTGTCGGGCCGGATCACGTTGCGGTAGACCTTGCGGTAGATCTCGAAGCCGCTCACCGAGCGCAATATCGCGCTCCAGTGGTAGAAGTCGACCTCGGGCGCCGAGTCGTCGGCCCAGGTGCCGAAGTAGTCGCCGGCCAGCGCGTGGAACTTCACGTCCAGCAGGCGCGCGGTGTTGTCGGCGCGCTCCAGGAAGGTGCCGATGCGGATGAAGTGCAGCGACTCGTCCTGCAGCATCGTGCCCACCGACACGCCGCGGCTCAGGTGCGAGCGGAACTTGACCCATTCGAACAGTGCCGCCGGATCGCGCTCGAAGGTGCCGTTGTCGTCGAGCAGGCGCTGGAACTCCAGCCAGGTCTGGTTGGTGGTCTCGAACAGCTCGGTGGTCAGCGTGCCGCGCACGGCGCGTGCGTTCTCGCGGGCGTTTTTCAGGCAGGAGATGATGCTGGACGAATTTTTCTCGTCGCGAACCATGAAGTCCATCACGTCGCGCGCGTT
>JAURXG010000168.1 GCA_030654555.1 Aquabacterium sp. | reverse complement strand
GACGCGCTGGCCCGCCTGCGTGATGTCTACCAGCGCAGCGGCGGCCAGGTGCCGTCGGCCACCGAGCTGTCGGCGGCCGAGGCGGCGCAGGCCCGCGCCGTGGCCAACGTGGCCAGCGCCGAGGCCAACGTGGCCCAGGCCCGGGCCACGCTCAGCAGCAACCAGACCAACCTGTCCAAGGCCACCATCCGCTCGCCGATCGACGGCGTGGTGCTGTCGCGCTCGGTCGAACCCGGCAACGCGGTGGCGGCCTCGCTGCAGGCGGTGACGCTGTTCACGCTGGCCGAGGACCTGGCCAAGATGAAGCTGCAGGTCAACATCGACGAGGCCGACGTCGGCCAGGTCAAGAACGAGCAGGCCGCCACGTTCACCGTCAGCGCCTACCCGACGCGGCGTTATCCGGCGCGCATCGTGCGCGTGGGCTTCGGCTCGACCACCAAGGACAACGTGGTCACCTACCTGGCCGACCTGAGCGTGAACAACGACGACCTGTCGCTGCGCCCGGGCATGACCGCCACCGCCACCATCACCACCGTGCAGCGCAGCGACGCGCTGCTGGTGCCCAACGCCGCGCTGCGCTACACGCCGACTGTGGCATCGGCGGCACCCAAGGCCAGCAACAGCATCGTCTCCAGCATGATGCCGCGCCCGCCCCGCGGCGGCGGCGGCCAGCGCAGCGCCGGCACCGACACCGCGCAGGTGCGCCAGGTCTGGGTGCTGGAGGCCGGTGCGCCGCGCGCCGTGGCGGTGACCCCGGGGGTCAGCGACGGGCGCATGACCGAGGTGAGCAGCGCGCAGCTCCAGCCCGGCATGGCGGTGATCGTCGCGCAGTCCACGGGCGGCGCCAAGTGAGCGATGCCGCCACGCCCCCGCTGATCCGCCTGCGCGGCGTGACCCGCGTCTACGGCCAGGGTTCGGCCGAGGTGCAGGCGCTGCGCGGCGTCGATCTCGACATCGAGGCCGGCGAGTTCGTCGCCATCATGGGGCCCAGCGGCTCGGGCAAGTCGACCGCCATGAACATCATCGGCTGCCTCGATTCACCCAGCGCCGGCGCCTACCTGTTCCGCGGCGTGGCGGTGCACCGGCTCGACCGCGACCAGCGCGCGCTGCTTCGGCGTGCGCACCTGGGCTTCGTGTTCCAGGGCTTCAACCTGCTGGCGCGCACCAGCGCGCAGGAGAACGTGGAGCTGCCGCTGCTGTACCGCGGCGAGTCGGCGGCCGCGCGGCACCGGGCGGCGCGCGAGGCGCTGGCCGCCGTGGGCCTGGCCGGCCGCG
>JAURXG010000159.1 GCA_030654555.1 Aquabacterium sp. | reverse complement strand
GGCCGCAACTCCAGCCAGGACGCGATCGCCAACGCCGTGGCGCTGGACAAGGCCGGCACCACGCTGGTGACGCTGGCGCAGGACAACGCCTTCGGCAAAGACGGTGTCAAGGCCTTCAAGGAATCGCTGAAGAAGGCCAAGCTGGCGCATGAGGAGTACCTGCCCGCGGCCACCACCGACTTCACCGCCGCCGCGCAACGCATCATCGAGAAGCTGAAGGACCAGCCCGGCCGCAAGATCGTCTGGATCATCTGGGCCGGTGGCAACCCGTTCAAGATCGCCGACCTCGACTTCAAGCGCCACAACATCGAGATCGCCACCGGCGGCAACATCCTGCCGGCCATGGCCGCGTACAAGCAGTTCCCCGGCATGGAGGGCGGCCTGTACTACTACTTCGGCATCCCGAAGAACCCGGTCAACGAGTGGCTGGTGGCCAACCACTACACCAAGTACAAGACGCCGCCGGACTTCTTCACCGCCGGCGGCATGAGCGCGGCGATTGCGGTGGTGGAGGCGCTGAAGAAGACCGCCGGCAACACCGACACCAACAAGCTGATCACCGCGATGGAGGGCATGAGCTTCCAGACGCCCAAGGGCCGCATGACCTTCCGCAAGGAAGACCACCAGGCGCTGCAGGACATGTACCACTTCAAGATCAAGGTCGACCCGGCGTTTGCGTGGGGCGTGCCTGAGCTGGTGCGGGAGATCAAGGCCGAGGAAATGCAGGTCCCGATCCGCAACAAGCGCTAGAGCGCTTGTTGCGGCCGGGACCCCGGTCCCCGTCCGTGTTGCTCCCCCGAGCCCCCTCCAGGAGGGGGCTCCAGCCAGAGTGTCGAAGCGGCGGCCCAGCGGGCCGCCGCATTGGAACCCCATGCTCGAAACCAAGGGTTTGACGATCCGCTTCGGCGGCCACGTGGCGGTGGACCACGTGTCCTGCGCATTCGCGCCGGGCACGCTCACCGCCATCGTCGGCCCCAACGGCGCGGGCAAGACCACCTACTTCAACCTGATCTCGGGCCAACTGCCGGCCAGCGAGGGCCAGGTGCTGCTGGACGGGCAGGACATCACCACGCTGCCGGCGCCGCTGCGCACGCGGCGCGGGCTGGGCCGGGCGTTTCAGCTGACGCAGCTGTTCCCCAACCTCACGGTGCGCGAGAACGTGCGGCTGGCGATCCAGGCGCGCGAGGCCGGGCGCGGGCAGGGCGGTGGCTGGGGCGGGGTCGACCTGTTCCGCGTCTGGTCGGACCGCAAGGCCTGGACCGCCGAGGCGCAGGCGATCCTGGCCCAGGTGCGGCTGGCCAGCCAGGCCGATGCCCATGCCAGCGCGCTGCCGCACGGCGACCAGCGCAAGCTGGAGGTGGCGCTGCTGATCGCGCTCGACCCCAAGGTGTTCATGTTCGACGAACCCACCGCCGGCATGAGCGTCGACGAGGTGCCGGTGATCCTGGACCTGATCCGCGAACTGAAGGCCCGTCGCGACTGCACCATCCTGCTGGTGGAGCACAAGATGGACGTGGTGCGTGAACTGGCCGACCGCATCATCGTGCTGCACAACGGCCAGCTGGTGGCCGACGGCGAGCCGGCGGCGGTGATCGCCTCGCCCGTCGTTCAGCAAGCCTATCTGGGCATGGCCGCGGAAGAGCCCTCATGACCATCCCCCTGCTCGAGTTGAGCGGCGTGCACACGCACATCGGCGCGGACCACATCCTGCATGGCGTGGACTTCCATGTGCCCGAGGGCGAGGTGACGATGCTGCTGGGCCGCAACGGCGCCGGCAAGACCACCACGCTGCGCACCATCATGGGCCTGTGGCCAGCCAGCCAGGGCGAGTTGCGCTTCAAGGGCCGCTCGCTGAAGGGCCAGGCCACGCCCGACATCGCCACGCAAGGCATCGCCTACGTGCCCGAGAGCATGGGCATCTTCACCGACCTGACGGTCAAGGAGAACATGGTGCTGGCCGCGCGCGCCGCGCGCAACGCCGACGAGCTGGACACGCAGCGCCTCGAGTGGATCTTCGGGCTGTTTCCGGCACTGCAGAAATTCTGGCTCTACCCGGCCGGCAAGCTGAGCGGCGGGCAGAAGCAGATGCTGGCGGTGGCCCGCGCCATCTGCGAGCCGCGCGCGCTGATCCTGATCGACGAGCCGAGCAAGGGCCTGGCGCCGTCGATCATCAACAACCTGATCGCCGCCTTCAAGGAGCTGAAGCGCCAGAAGACGACGATCCTGCTGGTGGAGCAGAACTTCATGATGGCCAAGGCACTGGGCGACCAGGTGGCGGTGATGGACAACGGCCGCGTGGTGCACCGCGGTGCGATGGCCGAACTGGCCGAGGACGAGGCGATGCAGCAGCGCCTGCTCGGCCTGTCGCTTGGAGCCCACCAATGAGCGCCGCCACCACCGTGGCCACGCCCGCTGCCGCCGCAGCGGCGGTGCCGAAGGCCCAGTTCGACTGGCGCCCGCTGGTGCTGCTGGTGGCGCTGATGGCGCTGGCGCTGCCGGCCATCGGTTCGCCCAGCACCTGGGTCACGCTCACCGTGGCCGGGCTGGCGATGGGGCTGATCATCTTCGTCATCGCCTCGGGCCTCACGCTGGTGTTCGGCCTGATGGACGTGCTGAACTTCGGCCACGGCGTGTTCATCGCGCTGGGCGCCTTCATGGCCACCTCGGTGATGGGCGGCATGACGGTCTGGGCCGGCGAGTCGACTGCGCTGCAACTGGCCAGCGTGTTCACCGCGATGGTGGTGGCGATGGCGGTGGCCGGCGCCGTGGGCTGGGCCTTCGAGCGGGTGATCGTGCGGCCGGTCTACGGCCTGCACCTCAAGCAGATCCTGATCACGATGGGCGGCATGCTCGTCGGCGAAGAGATCATCAAGGTGATCTGGGGCCCGCAGCAGATCGCGCTGCCGCTGCCCTCGTCGCTGACCGGCTCGTGGCTGCTGGGCGAGGCGTCGATCGAGAAGTACCGCGTGATGGCCGCCGGCATCGGCCTGCTGGTGTTCGCCGCGCTGGCCTTCACGCTGAACCGCACCAAGGTGGGCCTGCTGATCCGCGCCGGCGTGCAGGACCGCGAGATGGTCGAGAGCCTGGGCTACCGCATCCGGCGGCTGTTCGTCGGCGTGTTCGTCGCCGGCTCGGCGCTGGCCGGGCTGGGCGGCGTGATGTGGGGCCTGTACCAGCAGAACGTGACGCCGCAGATCGGCGGCCAGGTCAACGTGCTGATCTTCATCGTCATCATCATCGGCGGGCTGGGCAGCACCTTGGGCTGCTTCGTCGGCGCGCTGCTGGTCGGGCTGATGGCCAACTACACCGGCTTCCTGGCGCCCAAGGTGGCGCTGTTCTCCAACATCGGGCTGATGGTGGCGATCCTGCTGTGGCGGCCGCAGGGGCTGTACCCCGTCACCAACCGCTGAGGCCTGCCCACCATGCTCAACAGGCTTCTTTCCCACGACTTGCCGCGCAGCCGCTGGCTGGCGCTGGCGCTCATCGTCATCGTCCTCGGCCTGGCGGTGGCGCCGTTCGCCTTCCCGGGCAGCAAGGCGCTGGGCGTGGCGGCCAAGATGCTGGTGTTCATCCTGCTGGTGGCCAGCTACGACCTGCTGCTGGGCTACACCGGCATCGTCAGCTTCGCCCACACCATGTTCTTCGGCATCGGCGCCTATGGCGTGGCGGTGGCCAGCACCCGCATGGGCGAGGGCTGGCCCGCGCTGGCGGTGGGCGTGGCCGGGGCCTTGTTGATCTCGCTGGTGCTGTCGCTGGTGATCGGGCTGTTCTCGCTGCGCGTCAAGGCGATCTTCTACGCGATGATCACGCTGGCGGTGGCCTCGGCCTTCCAGACTCTGGCCTCGCAGCTGAGCGACATCACCGGCGGCGAAGATGGCCTGAGCTTCAGGAATCCCACGCTGTTTAGCCCGTCGTTCGAGCCGTTCGAGAACGCCGTGCTCGGCATCACCGTCGACGGCAAGATCTTCAGCTACTACGCGCTGTTCTTCGTGGTGCTGCTGCTGTTTCTGGTGCTGCTGCGCATCGTCAACTCGCCGTTCGGCCGGGTGCTGCAGGCGATCCGCGAGAACGACTTCCGCGCCGAGGCCATCGGCTTTCGCACGGTGGTGTTCCGCACGCTCAGCAACGTGCTGGCCGCGCTGTTCGCCACGCTGGCCGGCGCGCTGCTGGCGCTGTGGCTGCGCTACACCGGGCCCGACACCACGCTGAGCTTCGAGATCATGCTCGACATCCTGCTGATCGTCGTCATCGGCGGCATGGGCACGATGTACGGCGCGGTGGTGGGCGCGGTGCTGTTCGTGCTGGCGCAGAACTACCTGCAGGACCTGCTGAAGATCGGTGCCACCGCGCTGGAGGGCGTGCCGGTGCTGGCGCAGTTCGTCTCGCCCGACCGCTGGCTGCTGTGGCTGGGCGTGCTGTTCGTGCTGTCGGTCTACCACTTTCCCACCGGCGTGGTGGGGCGGCTGCGGGCACTGGCCCTGCCCCGGGCCCGCTGACCCGCAGGGAGCCGACACCATGACCCCCCAGTCCCGCTACATCGAATGCGCCGGCCGCGAGATCCACTACACCGAGTGGGGCGCCCAGCATGCCGAGACGGTGATCGCCTGGCACGGCCTGGCGCGCACCGGGCGCGACATGGACGACATCGCCGCCCACCGGGCGCAGCGCTGGCGCGTGATCTGCCCCGACACCATCGGCCGCGGCCTGTCGCAGTGGAGCCTGGTGCCCGACGACGAGTACCACAACGCCTTCTACACCCGCATCGCCACCGCGCTGCTCGACCAATTGGGCATCGCCCAGTGCCACTGGCTGGGCACCTCGATGGGCGGGGCGATCGGCCTGCGCGCGGCGGCCACCACCTTGCACGGGCGCATCCAGCGGCTGGTGATGAACGACATCGGCCCCGAGCTGGCGGCGCCGGCCGTCGAGCGCATCCGCAGCTATGCCGGCAGCCCGGCCTCCTTTGCCACGGTGGGCGCGCTGGAGCAGTATTTCCGCACCATCTACAAGCCCTATGGCTGGTTGAGCGACGCGCAGTGGCGGCGCCTGACCGAGACCAGCGTGCGCCGCCTGCCCGATGGCCGCGTGACGCCGCACTACGACCCGGCGATGGTGCGCCAGTTCATCGCCCACCCCCACGACTACGACCAGTGGGAGGCCTGGGACGCGCTGACCATCCCGGTGCTGGTGCTGCGCGGCGCCGACAGTGACTTGCTGCTGCCCGACGTGGCCGAGGCCATGCGCAACCGCGGGCCGCGCGCGGTGGTGGTCACCATGCCCGGTTGCGGCCACGCGCCGGCCCTGAACACCCCGGCGCAGTTCGCGCTGGTGGAGCGGTTCTTCGCGGGCTGACGCTGCCGGCAGGGCGCGCTCAGGTCGCGGTCACCTGCACCGGCTGCACCGCGTGCGCGCTGCTTTCCCAATCGCGCCGCAGCTCGAAGCGCAAGGTCCATTGGCCGGCCTTGGTGGCCTGGAAGGCGAAATGCTGCTGCATGCCTGCGCCCTCGCCGGCGCCGCCCGGCACCTGGCCGGTGGCCTTCAGCGTGCAGCCGGCCGGCGCGGCCGGTGCCTGCCACAGCAGGCCGGCGCCGGGCGCACCGTCCAGCACGATGTCCAGCGGCCGGCCCGCGGCGGCCTGCAGTTGCAGCGGGGGATGTTCGAGGGTGCGCATGAGGCTCTCCAGGGCGTGCAATCGAGGCTCATGATGATCGCCGCCAGGCCTGGGCGTCAACGCAGGCAAGCGACCGCGCCACGCGTTGCCTGCCACAACGGCCGCCGGCGACTTGAATAACGTCCGGATGGCGCCAATTGATTGGGGTTTTGGGCGATCAAATGCAGGGAACTGCGTTACCGTTCGGCGCTCAAAGCTGCGACGCCTACTTTCGGGGCGCGCCTCGACTTCCTGGAGACATCGACTGTGAAAAACCTGCTGTTTGCGCTTTCCGTGGCCGTTGCCGCTGTCTCGCTGGGCCTGGCCCCGACAGACGTCGAGGCCAAGCGGCTGGGTGGCGGCAAGGCCGCCGGCATGCAGCGGCAGGCGCCGCCGGCCAATGCCACCAACACGGCCACGCCCCCCACCACGGCCAACGCCCCCACGGCAGCCGCTGCGCCCGCAGCCGCCACCACCGGTGCCGCCGCGGCTGCTGCGGCGCCCAAGCGCTCCTGGATGGGTCCGCTCGCCGGCCTGGCCGCGGGCATCGGCCTGGCCGCGCTGTTCAGCCACCTGGGCATGGGCGAAGGGCTGGCCAACTTCATGATGATGGCCTTGCTGGCAGTGGCCGCGTTCATCGCCATCCGCTTCATCATGAGCCGCTTCGCTGGCGGGGGTGCCAAGCGCGCCACCGGGCCGCAACTGGCCGGTGCCGGCGCACCGATGGGCGGCTGGCAGCAGCCTTCGGCACCGCCCACGGCCCAGCCCGCACCGATGCAGCGCAGCGCGTTGCAGGATGCACCGGCAGCCACCGGCGCCAGCACGCCGGCGGCCATCACGCTGCCCGGCGGCATGGCTGCCGATGACTTCGAGCGCCTGGCCAAGATGGTCTTCATCCGCATGCAGGCGGCCAACGACGCCGGCAACGTGGACGATCTGCGCAAGTTCACCACGCCCGAGCTGTTCGCCTCGCTGCGGCTCGACCTGCAGGAGCGCGGCACCACCAAGCAGCAGACCGACGTGGTGCAGATCGACGCCCAGGTGGTGGAGACGGCCCAGGAAAAGGGCCAGGACATCGTCACCGTGCGCTTCACCGGCCTGATCCGCGAGGCGGCCGATGCCGGCGCCGAGCCGTTCAACGAGCTGTGGCACCTGGTGCGCCCGGCCGATGGCAGCGGCGACTGGGCGATCGCCGGCATCACGCCGGTGCAGTGATCCCCCGCACGCCGGCGCCACACCGGTGCGGCACGACGGCGGCTTCGGCCGCCGTTTTTCTTGGCCGGTGCCGATCCCGTGGCGGGTGCGCCGCCGGCCCAGCGCAGGCTCGCCGCTGGTGGCCAACGATGACCGCCCTCCCGCCGCGGGCTGACTACACTCGCGGCTTCGCCGACCCGGCCCGACTACTTCAGGCGCTGCCCGTGAACCGTCCCACCCCCGCTCTGTCTTCCGTCCGATTCCCGCTGCGTTCGCTGGCGCTGGCGCTGCTGCTGTGCGCCAGCGTGGGTGGGGCCGTGGCGCAAACCGCCCCGGCCGCGGCGGCGCCCGCGGCCTCGGCCGCGTCGGGCCCCACGCTGCGCGCCGAGGTGGCCAAGCCACTGGTGGCCGCGCAGGAGGCGGTCAAGGCCGGCCAATACCAGGAGGCCCTGGTCCGGGTGGCCGAGGCCGAAGCCATCCCGGCCCTGACGCCCTACGAGCAGTACATCGTGCTGCGCCTGAAGGCGCCGGCGGCGCTGGGCCTGGGCGGTGACCAGCCCGGCTTGCTGGCGATCTTCGAGCAGCTGCTCGCCTCGCCGCTGCTGCCGGCCGGCGAGAAGCCCCCGTTCGTCGAAACCGCCATCAAGCTGGCCCTGAATCAGAAGCAGTACGAGAAGGCCGGTGCGCTGATGAAGGGCTACCTGGCCGACGGTGGCAGCAACGCCGAAATCGCCCGGCTGTATCCGCAGGTGCTGGCCTTGGTGGGCGACCATGCCGGCGTCATCGCGCGCTTGCAGCCGCAACTGGCCGCCGACGAGGCCGCCAAGCGCACCACCCCCGAGGTCACGCTGCGCCTGCTGGCCGGCAGCCAGCTCGAGCTGAAGGACCTGAGCGGCTACCTGGTCACGCTGGAGAAGCTGGCCAGCACCACCGGCAAGCCCGACTACTGGGGCGAGCTGATCACCCGCACGGCGCGCCGCAACGGCTTTGCCGAAGAGCGCCTGATGCTGGACGTGTACCGCCTGCGCCAGGCGGTGGGCATCACGCTGCTGGCCGACGAGGTGGGCGACATGGCCTTCCGCGCCAACCAGGCCGGCCTGCCCGCCGAGGCGCAGAAGCTGCTGGACGCCGGCTACGCCAGCGGCCTGCTGGGCAAGGGCGCCAATGCGGCGGCCGACCAGAAGCTGCGCGAGGCGGCCACCAAGGCCGCCAACCAGGACCGCGCCTCGGCCGCCGACAGCGAAGCCGCGGCGATGAAGGGCAAGGACGGCAACGCCGCCTACGGGCTGGGGCTGGCGCTGTCGGCCACCGGCGCGCACGACCGCGCGCTGGCGCTGATGAACCACGGCCTGAGCAAGGGCGGCCTGCGCCGGCCCGACGACGCCCAGCTGCACCTGGGCGTGGCGCAGTGGCGCGCCGGCAAGTTCGACGAGGCCAGGGCCAGCTTCGCCGCCGTGAAGGGCAGCGACGGCGCGGCCGACCTGGCGCGGCTGTGGACGGTCTACCTCAACAGCCCGGCGCGCAAGTGAGCTGAGCTCAGGCCGCCGGCCGGCGGCGGAACATGCCCCAGCCTTCCATCGACAGCACGACCTCGTGCTGCTGGTTCAGCACCTCCCAGCGGCTGCGCACCAGGCCCACCTGCGGGCGGCTGCTCATCAGCCGTGACTCGAGCACCGTCAGGCGCATGCCCAGCGTGTCGCCCGGGAACACCGGCTTGAGCCACTTCAGCTGCTCCAGCCCCGGGCTGCCCAGGCTGGCGGCGTCGAGCAGGTAGTCGTCGCACATCATGCGCATGGCCATCGCGCAGGTGTGCCAGCCGCTGGCCGACAGGCGGCCGAACAGCGAGGCCTCGGCGGCCGCGTCGTCCAGGTGGAAGGGCTGCGGGTCGAACTGGCGCGCGAATTCGATCACCGCCTCGCGGCTCACCGGCGTGGCGCCGAACTCGCGCACCGAGCCCACGGTGAAGTCTTCCCAGTAGTGCTTGAAGGGGCGGGGTTCGCTGGCGGCGCTCATGGCTCCAGCATAGCGGCGGGCCGGCCCGCGCCGCTGTCCTGCGGGTGACCGGCCGACGGGGTCGCACGCTGCCGGGCAGAATGCCCCGAACCCAACCCCTTAGCGAGAAGTCCGATGAGTGCCTTGATCCTGGGCCTGCTGATGTTCCTGGGCATGCACTCGGCGCGCATCTTTGCCGAGGGCTGGCGCACGCAGGTGATCGCCACCAAGGGCCCGGGGGCCTGGAAGGGCCTGTACACCGTGGTCTCGCTGGTCGGCTTCGGCCTGATCGTCTGGGGCTACGGCCAGGCGCGGCTGGCGCCGCAGCTGCTGTGGGCCACGCCGCTGTGGACCCGCCATGCCGCCGGCCTGCTGATGCTGCTGGCGATGG
>JAURXG010000144.1 GCA_030654555.1 Aquabacterium sp. | reverse complement strand
TTGCCCCAGCCCCGAGGACAGACATGAGCAATCCCTCCGACCTCAAGTTCCTGGTCGTCGACGACTTCTCCACCATGCGCCGCATCGTGCGCGGCCTGCTCAAGGAAATGGGCTGCAACAACGTGGATGAAGCCGAAGACGGTGCAGTCGCCTTGCAGATGCTCAAGACCAACCGGTACGACTTCGTGGTCAGCGACATCAACATGCCCAACATGAACGGCTTCGACCTGCTCAAGGCCGTCAAGGCCGAGGACAGCCTCAAGCACATCCCGGTGCTGATGGTCACGGCCGAAGCGCGCAAGGAGGACATCCTGCTGGCGGCGCAGAGCGGCGCTGCCGGCTACGTGGTCAAGCCTTTCACCAAGGCCACGCTGGAGGAGAAGGTCACCAAGATCATGCAGAAGCTGGCGGCCACGGCCTGACCAGCGCTAGGGAGTACGCCATGAAAATGGAAGACATCGCCGCCATGCTGCCCGAGCAGGGCGTGCTGGCTTCACCCGAGGTGTTCCAGCAGCTCGGCAGCATCACCCGCCTGCTGCACGACACCATGCAGCAGCTGGGCGTGATGCCCAAGCTGCAGGTGGCGACCGACGGCCTGCCCGACGCGCGCAGCCGCCTCAGCTACATCGCCACCAAGACGGCCGCCGCCGCCGACAAGGTGCTCAACTCGGTCGACCAGGCCAAGGCCGAGCACACGGCGATCGCCGAGCAGACCCGGGCGCTGGCCGCTGCACTGCTGGCCGATCCGGTCAAGGCCGTGGCCTCGGGCGCGGTGTTCAACTTCGTCAACGATGTCGAGGCGCGCACCAAGCTGATCGATGCGCACCTCACCGACATCATGATGGCGCAGGACTTCCACGACCTCACCGGCCAGGTGGTGGCCAAGGTGGTGGCGCTGGCCAATGACCTGGAGGACAGCCTGGTCAAGCTGCTGGTGCAGGTGGTGCCACCCGACCAGCGCGAGAAGGTCGACCCCAGCGTGCTGCACGGCCCCGTGGTCAACCCCGAGGGCCGCACCGACGTGGTCAGCAACCAGGGCGAGGTCGACGACCTGCTGGCCAGCCTGGGGTTCTGATCGCGCGCGTCAGGCTGCCGTGCTGCGGCGGCGCGCGATGCCGCCCAGGGCGGCCAGGCCACCCAGCCACAGCGCCCAGGTGGCGGGCTCGGGTACCGCGGCCGCTGTGAAGCTGGGTTCGAGCATGATTTCCAGCGTGCCCTGTCGCAGCGCGCCATCGACCATCAGATTGATGCCCGGCACGCTCAAGGCCAGCCACATCGACTGCGCCATCCAGTTGTAGTCCAGTGCGTTGCTGCGCAACTCAGCCACCTGAAGCACATCCGGGCTGTAGCGCCACAGATTGGCGGATCCGCCTCCAAGCACATCCCCGGAGAGCGACGTGTACTGGTAAGTCAGCACAGGCGTGCCCAACCTGGCGCCAATCGCGACAGGCAACGGTCCAAGCGCGCCATGGATGCCGTCCAAAGTCACCGACCCCTCGGGTCGTAGCGTGATACCACTCAGGGTCACGGCTAGTGTGCCGGCCGATCCTCCCGCAAAGGTCTGGATCTGCATCTGCACCGAGTGGGTTCCGAACTCGATGGCCGACAAGGGCCCGTAGGTCAGTTGCTCTGGTCCACCCAGCGGACCCATGGTGGTCGACACATCGACAACGCCGCTGAGCGTCACCGGATTGCTGCCGTCCAGATCGCTGTGGGCGTTGTGGCCGACATCGTCGTACCAATTGAGGGTGATCAGGTCCCGACTGTCTTGCCCCAGTACTTCGTAGACGGTGGCCTCAACAACGCTGCTGCTCAGCAACGCAACGGTGGCGCAGGCCACCCACGGCAAGCTCTTCATGGCGACATCCTCCTTGATCAACCGGCTTTCATGGTTGATGAAACTATGGCGCGGTTGGTCGGCTGCAGATTGATCGTGCGCAACCGGTCCTCGCGCCATGACGCGCGGGCATGGTCCGTGTCTGGCCGGCAAATGGCCTGCTTTTGCGCCGCTTGCCGGCGCATCCCCGCTCCTACCATGGCTTGTCCACCATGCCGTGCCTGGAGCTGCCGTGCCCGATGCCGTCCTGACCCCGCCCGTCCAACAACTGTCACTTGCCGATCTCGTCACCGAAGCCCAGCGCCTGCAGCAGTCCGGCCAGGCCGAGGCGGCGGTGGCGCTGTACCAGCGCTGGATAGCCGACGGTCCGCTGCCGATGCGCCACGTGGCCTGCTTCAACCTCGGCACGCTGCTGGGGGCGATCCAGCGCAGCGCCGAGGCCGAGGCCGCCTACCGCCAGGCGGTGGCGCTGCAACCGAACTTTCCGCACGCCCGGCTGAACCTGGGCCACCTGCTCGAGCGCGCCGGCCAGCACGAGCCGGCGATGGCGCAGTGGCGCGCGGTGATCGATGCCGGCGCCAGCGCCGATCTGCGGGTGCATGCCTGGAACAACCTGGGCCGCCTGCTCGAGACGCTGCGGCGCTACCCCGAGGCCGAGGCCGCGCTGCGCGAGAGCCTGCTGCTCGATCCCCAGCAGCCCAACGTGGTGCAGCACTACGTGCACCTGCGGCAGAAGCAATGCGCCTGGCCGGTGTATGAACCGGTGGGCGAGGTGGGCCCCAACCGGCTGGTGCAGGGCACCTCGCTGCTGGCGATGATGAGCGCCAGCGACGACCCCGCGCTGCAGCTGCTGTCGGCCATCCGCTTCGCGCACGAGCGCGTGCCCAAGGCCCAGCCGGTGGCGCTGCACGCCGGCATGCCGCGGCGCACCGGCAAGATCAAGATCGGCTA
Organism: Aquabacterium sp.; assembly: GCA_030654555.1. Lineage (GTDB taxonomy): Bacteria > Pseudomonadota > Gammaproteobacteria > Burkholderiales > Burkholderiaceae_C > Pseudaquabacterium. The sequence continues at coordinate 5,245 of JAURXG010000144.1, read as the reverse complement.
CCTGTCGGGCGATCTGCACATGCATGCGGTGGGCCTGCTCACGCCCGAGCTGTTCGAACTGCACGACCGCGACAAGTTCGAGGTCTGGGCCTTCTGCTGGACGCCCGAGAGCGAGCAACCGCAGCGCAAGCGCATCGTCAAGGCCATGGACCACCTGGTGCGCCTGGGCGGGGTGGACGATGCCACCGCCGCCAAGCTGATCGCGCAGGCCGGCATCGACGTGCTGGTCGACCTGCAGGGCCTGACCAGCGGCGCGCGCCCGGCCATCCTGGGCTGGCGTGCCGCGCCGGTGCAGATCAGCTACCTGGGGCTGCCCGGCACCTCGGGCCTGCCCGGGGTCGACTGGCTCATCGCCGACCACTACGTGATGCCGCCTGAACTGGAGGCCTATTGCACCGAGCGGCCGATCCGCCTGCCGCATTGCTACCAGGTCAGCGACCGCCAGCGCGACGTGGCACCGCGCCCCGAGCGCGCCACCTACGGCCTGCCCGAGGACCGCTTCGTCTACTGCTCGTTCAACAACAACTTCAAGTTCACGCCCGAGGTGTTCGGCGCGTGGATGCGCATCCTGCAGCAGGTGCCCGACAGCGTGCTGTGGCTGCTGGCCGACAACGACACCGCGCGCGAGAACATGCTGCGCTGCGCCGACGCCCAGGGCGTGGCGCGTGAGCGGCTGATCTTCGCGCCGCGCGTGGCGCCACCCGAGTACCTGGCGCGCTTCCAGTGCGCCGACCTGGTGCTCGACACCTTTCCGTACAACGCCGGCACCACCGCCAGCGACGCGCTGTGGATGGGCACGCCCATCGTCACGTTGAGCGGGCGCAGCTACATCTCGCGCATGGCCGGCAGCCTGCTCACCGCCGTGGGCCTGCCCGAGCTGGCCACCGACACGCTGGCCGACTACGAGAAGCTGGCCGTGCTGCTGGGCCGCCAGCCGGCGCGGGTGCAGTCGTACAAGCGCTACCTGGCCGAGCAGGGGCGCAGCTCGCCGCTGTTCGACCTGCCGCAGATCGTGCGCGACCTCGAGGCCCACTACGAGCGCCTGGCGCTGCAGCACCGGGCCTGATCGTGTGCCGACCCGGCTGACGCCCGCCGACCGAGTGACCGACTGAGCCCACCGCCTCCGTGTCTGCCCGCGACGATCCCCACCTGCAGCAGGTCGACGAGCCCGCGCACGGGCCTGCGCCCGTGAGCATGGACGACGACGCGCTGGCGCAGGCGCTGGTGTGGCTGACGCGTCACCACGGCCATCAGCGGTCGGTCGCGTCGCTGTTCGAGGGCCAGCATGTCGAGGGCCCGGTGGGCCCCGACCAGGCCCTGCGTGCGCTACGCGACGCAGGCTGGAACGCCGCGCTGGTGCAGCGCACGATCGCCGACTTCCACGACCTGCTGCTGCCGGTGGTGCTGCTGCTGCGCAACGGCGACGCGGTGATCCTGCTGGCCCGCCATGCGCAGGCCGACGGCTCGACGCTCTGCACCGTGGTGATGCCCGGCGCAAACCCGCAGACCGGCGCCGGGCCTGGCGCCGGTGACCAGGAACTGGCCGCCACCGAGCGCGAGCTGGCGGCCGAGTACTCGGGCATCGGCCTGGTGGCCACGCCCAAGCCGCAGGCCACCGCGCGCACCAGCGCGGCCAGCGCCGAGGCCGCCGCCGCGCTGCGCGACCCGGGCAGCCACTGGCTGTGGGGCACGGTGCGGCGCTTCATCCCCTACTACCGCTCGGCGCTGCTGGCGGCGATGCTGAGCAACACGCTGATGCTGGTGACCGGCCTGGTCACCTCGGTGGTCTACGACAAGGTGATCCCGCACCAGGCCTTCGTCACGCTGTGGGCGCTGGCGGCGGCGGGCGCGCTGGCGCTGCTGTTCGACCTGGCCGCGCGCCAGCTGCGCACCTACCTGATCGACCTGGCGGGCAAGAAGACCGACCTGCTGGTCGGCACGATGCTGTTCCGCCAGAGCCTGAACGTGCGCATGGAAAGCCGGCCCGAGTCGGCCGGCGCCTACAGCCACATCGTCGGCCAGATCGAGCAGGTGCGCGAGTTCTTCTCGTCGGCCACGCTGTCGGCCATCTCCGACCTGCCGTTCATCTTCGTCTTCATCGCGATGGCCTTCATCGTCGGCGGGCCGCTGGGCTGGGTGCTGGTGCTGGCGGTGCCGCTGATCATGGGTGCGGCGCTGGTGATCCAGGGCGCGATGCGCCGCGCCACCAATGCCAACATGCAGCAGCAGGCCGATCTGCACGGGCTGCTGGTCGAGGCGGTGGAAGGCATCGAGGACATCAAGGCCACCGGCGCGCAGGGCCGCTTCCTGCACCAGTACGAGCGCTCGTCGGCCGCGGCGGTGCACAGCCAGCTGCGCTCGCGCCGCCTGACGGCGCTGACGATGAACCTGTCGATGATCGCGCAGCAGGCCGTCAGCCTGGTGATGCTGGTGTGGGGCGTGTACCTGATCGAGGCCAAGGTGATCACCGGCGGCGCGCTGATGGGCGGCGTGATGTTCGGCATGCGCGCCATCGCGCCGCTGTCGTCCATCGTGATGCTGACCACCCGCTACCAGGGGGCGCGCGCGGCGATGCGGGCGCTCGACAAGGTGATGGCCCAGCCGACCGAGCGCGAGCCCGGCCGCAGCTACATCCCGCTGCGCGAGATGAGCGGGCGCATCGCGCTGGCCGATGTCAGCTTTGCCTACCCGGCGCGCGACGGCCAGGAATCACCGCGCGTGCTCAAGGGCGTGACGCTGCGCTTCGAGCCGGGCGAGCGCGTGGCCATCCTGGGGCGCATCGGCAGCGGCAAGAGCACCATCCTGCGCGTCATGGCCGGCATGTACCGGCCCAGCGAGGGCATGGTCGATGTCGACGGCATCGACCTGCGCCAGCTCGACCCGGGCGACTTCCGCGCCAAGGTGGGCTACGTGCCGCAGGACTCGCGCCTGTTCAATGGCACGCTGCGCGACAACGTGCTGCTGGGCCGGCCCGGCGCCGACGTGGTGCGCCTGGCGGCGGTGGCCAAGCTCACCGGCCTGGCCCGCGTGGCCGAGGGCCATCCGCTGGGCTGGGACCTGCCGGTGGGTGAATCGGGCGCGCTGCTGTCGGGCGGCCAGCGCCAGCTGGTGGCGCTGACGCGCAGCCTGATCACCGACCCCAAGGTCCTGCTGATGGACGAGCCCACCAGCTCGATGGACGCGCAGAGCGAGATGGCCTTCCTGCGCCAGCTCAAGGAAGCGGCCCAGGGCTGCACGCTGGTGATGGTGACGCACCGCCCAGCGGTGCTGGAGCTGGTGGGCCGCATCATCGTGGTGGACGGTGGCAAGGTGGTGATGGACGGACCCAAGGCCCAGGTGCTGGCCGCGCTGTCGGGCGCCAAGCCGGTGGGCCAGGCCGCACCGGCGGCCGGGCAGGGCGCCGCACCACAGGCGACCAACGTGCATCGCCACCCCAGCACGCAGCCCGCCGACAGCCGGGCGGCGGTATGACGGTGCCCCGCCCGCTGCACAGCGGCGATCTCGCCTTCCTGACGCCGCTGCAGGCCGCGCAGGAGAACGAGCCTGCCACGGCCGCCACCTGGGCGGTCTACCTGATGCTGCTCACGCTGGCGGTGGCCACGGCCTGGGCGGCGCTGGCGCAGGTCGACATGATCACGCGCGCCGACAGCCGCGTGATCCCGGTCGGTCGCGAGCAGGTGATCGCCAGCCTGGAGGGCGGCATCCTGCGCGAGCTGAAGGTGCGCGAAGGCGAGGCCGTGGTGGCGGGCCAGCCGCTGGCCCTGCTGGACCCGACCCGCGTGGAGGCCCAGCAGAACGAGGGCCGCCTGAAGCGCCTGGCGATGATGGCCACCGTGGTGCGGCTGCAGGCCGAGGCCACCGGCCGGCCGCTGGCGTTTCCGAAGGAGCTGGCCGCGGTGCCCCAGGTCACGCAGAGCGAGACCGATTCGTACAACGCACGCCGGCGCGCACTCAACGAGGCGGTGGCGTCCAGCCAGCGCAACCAGCGCCTGCTCGAGCGCGAGCTGGCGATGGCGCAGGCCATGTCGGCCAAGGGCCTGATGAGCGAGGTGGAGGTGATGCGCCTGCGCCGGCAGGTCAACGACCTGGACCTCACCACGCAGGAGCGCATCAACCGCTTCCGCCAGGACGCCAGCGCCGAGCTGGTGCGCGTGCAGACCGAGCTGACCATGCTGGGCGAGCAGCAGGTGGTGCGCGACGACATCCTCAAGCGCACGGTGCTGACCTCGCCGGTGCGCGGCCTGGTCAAGAACATCCGCATCAACACGCTGGGCGGCGTGGTCACCGCCGGCGCGCCGGTGATGGAGATCGTGCCGGTGGACGACCAGGTGCTGGTCGAGCTGCGCATCAAGCCGGCCGACATCGGCTTCGTGCGGGTGGGGCACCCGGTGGAGATCAAGCTGTCGGCCTACGAGTACACCGTCTACGGCAGCCTGCACGGCAAGGTCGAGGTGCTCAGTCCCGACGCGCTGGGCGACAGCGACCGCAGCCAGGCCCCCACCGGCGCCGACAACACCTGGTACCGCGCGCTGGTGCGCGCCGACCCGTCCACGCTGAAGGCCGGCGGCAAGCCGCTGACGGTGCTGCCCGGCATGGTGGGCAGCGCCGAGATCCGCGTCGGCCGCCGCTCGGTGCTGAGCTTCGTGCTGCGCCCGATGATGAAGGCCACCGAGGCGTTCACCGAGCGCTGAGGCCCTGCGCGCGGGCCGGTGGGCCCGCGCCTGGCACGGCCCGCTCGGGCGATTTAACGGCCAAAACCGGCGGCATTCAGCCGATCGCCATCGGCCGCCGCGGCGTCTACTTGAGACCAATCTGACTGCGCAGCCGTGCTGGCAGCCAACCCGTCGTCAAGTCTGTCGCACCTTCTGCCGTGATGAACCCGCCGCCTCCGTTCCCCGTCGTGCCGCGCCCGCGCCTGAGCGGGCCGCGGCGACGCCTGGGCCGGCGCCTGCCTTCGCTGGGCGCGGTCGTGCTGGCCTGGGCGGCCGGCCTGGCCCAGGCCAACTGCATGGACGACGAGAAGCTGGAAGCCGCCAGCCCGACGCCGGCCGCCACCGCCGTGCCGGTGGAACCGCGCGGCGTGCTGCAGGGCCTGGTGCACGAAGCGCTGGCGCGCAGCAACGGCATCGGCGCGGCCAAGCTGCTGGCCGATGCCGCCGGGCAGGACGTGGCCGAAGCCCAGGCCAGCAAGCAGCCGCAGGCCGCCTTCAATGCCACGATCAGCCCGGCGCTCAATGCCGGCAAC
>JAURXG010000141.1 GCA_030654555.1 Aquabacterium sp. | reverse complement strand
GTTGCCGGGGCCGAGCTTGATGACAGCGTTGTCGGGGCAGACGCCGTAGCAGTTGTCGCACTCGAAGCAGTTGCCGCAGCTCAGGCAGCGGCGGGCCTCGAACAGCGCGTTGTCGGCGCTGAGGCCGCCCTGCACCTCGTCGAAGCTGCTGGTGCGGCGGGCCAGGTCGAGCTGGGGGCGCACGGTCTTGGGTGCGTCGCTGTAGTACCAGGGGTTCAGGCGGTCGAAACTGGCGATGGCGTGCTTGGGCGCAGCGGCCAGCGTGGTGCCGCGCAACCAGGCATCGATGTGGCGCGCGGCCTTCTTGCCATGGCCCACGGCCACCGTCACGTTGCGCTCGGCCGGCACCATGTCGCCGCCGGCGAACAGGCCCGGATGGCCGGTCATCATCGTGGCCGGATCGACCTGCACCACGCCGTCCTTGAGCGCGAGCCCGGGCACGCCGTCGAGCAGCGACAGGTCGACGTCCTGGCCCAGCGCCAGCACCAGCGAGTCGGCCTCCAGCGTTTCGTACTCGCCGGTGGGCTGCGGGTTGCCCTGGGCGTCGAGCACCATCTTCTCGATGGTCAGCGCACCGCCGTCACCCGACTGCTTGATGGTGGACAGCCACTTGACCATCACGCCTTCCTGCAGCGCCTCTTCGACCTCGAAATCATGCGCGGGCATCTTCTCGCGCGTGCGCCGGTAGACGATGACCGCCTCGGTGGCACCCAGGCGCTTGGCCGTGCGGGCCACGTCGATGGCGGTGTTGCCGCCGCCGTAGACCACCACCCGGCGGCCCAGCATCGGCGGTGAGGCGGCGCCGGCCCCGCTGTCCGCGCCTTCCATCGAGCGCAGCACCGCCACCGCATCGAGGATGCGCGACGAATCCTTGGCCGGGATGTAGGCGCGCTTGGCGATGTGCGCGCCCACGGCCAGGAAGGTGGCGTCGTAGCCGCCGTCGACCATGGCCTGCGCGATGTCGTCGATGCGGGTGTTGAGCTGCACCGTGACGCCCAGGTCGACGATGCGCTGCATCTCGGCGTCCAGCACGTCGCGCGGCAGCCGGTACTTGGGGATGCCGAAGCGCATCATGCCGCCCATCGCCGGGCCGGCATCGGCCACCGTCACGCCGTGGCCCAGGCGCCGCAGGTGGTAGGCCGCCGACATGCCCGAGGGGCCGGCGCCGACGATCAGCACCTGCTTGCCGCTCTCCTGCGCGGGCGGCTCGAAGCGCCAGCCCTGCTTCAAGGCCTCGTCGCCGAGGAAGCGCTCGACCGAATTGATGCCCACCGCCTCGTCGACCTGGGCGCGGTTGCACTTGGATTCGCACGAGTGGTAGCAGACCCGGCCCATGATGGCCGGGAAGGGGTTGTCGCGGGTGAGGTGGCGCCAGGCCGCCTCGTAGTGGCCGCCTTCGGCGTGGTACAGCCAGCCCTGGATGTCCTCGCCGGCGGGGCACTGCGCATTGCAGGGCGGCAGGCGGTCGACGTAGACCGGCCGCTCGGTGCGCCAGCTGCCGGTCTTGTTGGCCAGCGACGAGCCCGGGTCGAGCGTGATCGCGAAGGGTTTGCGCATCGTCATGACACCACCTCGTTGTCCAGCAGCTTGAAGCGGCGGATGTTGCGGTCGGCGTCGGCCTGGATGCGCGCCAGCATCTCGGGGTGACCGGCCCCGCTGAACAGGTGCGCAAAGCGCTTCTGCGGCCTCAGGTACTGCTCGACCGGCACGCGGTGGCGGATCGGGGTGATACGGGTCACCTCGCCATGCTCGGCCTCGAACACCGGGAAGATGCCGGTCTCGCGCGCCAGCCGCGCCAGCTTGATGGTGTCGTGGCTGGCCGAGCCCCAGCCCAGCGGGCAGGGCACCAGGATGTGCAGGTAGCGGGCACCGCGCAGGCTCATGGCCTTCTCGACCTTGGCCTCCAGGTCGCGCAGATCGTCGACCGTGGCGGTGGCGACGTAGGGGATCTCGTGCGCCATGGCGATCAGCGGCAGGTTCTTGCCCTGGCCGAACTCGGCGCCGGGCGCGGCCCCCACGGCCATGGTGGTGGCCGTGCGTGCGGCCGGCGGCGTGGCGCTGCTGCGCTGCACGCCGGTGTTCATGTAGGCCTCGTTGTCGTAGCAGATGTAGAGCACGTCGTCGTTGCGCTCGAACATGCCGCTCAGGCAGCCGAAGCCGATGTCGGTGGT
>JAURXG010000136.1 GCA_030654555.1 Aquabacterium sp. | reverse complement strand
CACGCGTGGTGTTCCGCGACGTGAATGGCGAAAAGCACGAGCCGATCGAGCTGGTCACCGCCGACGTGGAAGAGATTCATCAGGGCGGCGTGATGCAAGCCCTCGGCGAGCGCAAGGGCGAGCTGGTGAACATGGAGCCGGACGGCCGCGGCCGCGTGCGCCTGGAGTACCGCATCCCGGCGCGTGGCCTGATCGGCTTCTCGAACGAGTTCATGAACCTGACGCGCGGTTCGGGCCTGATCAGCAACATCTTCGACGGTTACGAGCCGCACAAGGGCGACATCGCCAGCCGCAAGAACGGCGTGCTGATCAGCATGGACGCCGGCGAGATCTTCACCTACGCGCTGGGCAAGCTCGACGACCGCGGCCGCATGTTCGTCAAGCCCAACGACCCGGTGTACGAGGGCATGATCGTCGGCATCCACAACCGCGACAACGACCTGGTGGTCAACGCCACCCGCACCAAGCAGCTGACCAACTTCCGTGTCAGCGGCAAGGAAGACGCGATCAAGATCACGCCGCCGATCGAGCTGTCGCTGGAGTACGGCGTCGAGTTCATCGAGGACGACGTGCTGGTCGAGATCACGCCGAAGTCGATCCGCGTGCGCAAGCGCCACCTCAGCGAGCACGACCGCAGGCGTGCTTCGCGTGAATAGGCTGGCGCCCATTCACGCTGCGCGCGCAGCGCGCCGAACGTTGGGCACCCCCAGCCCCCGCCGAGCGGGGGCTCCAGCTTGATGATGGCCCGGGCCGCTTTGCGGCCCTCTTCAATACGGAATCTTGATGCGGATCTCGCATTCCCGCGCCGTGCTGCTGATGGTGCTGGTCACGCTGATGTGGAGCATCGCCGGCGTGGTGACGCGCCACCTGGAGGCCGCGCGCAGCTTCGAGGTGACCTTCTGGCGCAGCGCCTTCAACGTGCTGGCGCTGACGGTGGCGCTGCTGGCGATGCGCGGCCCGCGCCTGTGGGCCGACCTGCGCCGCGGCGGCTGGCCGCTGTGGGTGTCGGGGCTGTGCTGGATGGTGATGTACACCAACTTCATGGTGGCCATCACGCTGACCACGGTGGCCACGGTGCTGATCACGATGTCGATAGCGCCGCTGATCACCGCGCTGTTCTCGCGGGTGTTCCTGCACCACCGGCTGCCTCGGCGCACCTGGGTGGCGATCGCGGTGGCGGGGGCGGGCATCGCCTGGATGTTCGGCGCGCAGGCGTTCAGCGGCAGCACGTCGATGACCGGCGCGCTGGTGGCGCTGGGCGTGCCGATCGCCGGGGCCACCAACTGGGTACTGCTGCAGCACCTGCACCAGCGCCATGCGCGCGACCCCTCGATCCAGGAGCCCGACATGCTGCCGGCCGTGCTGCTGGGCGCGCTGCTGTCGGCGGCGATCACGCTGCCGCTGTCGCTGCCGTTCTCGGCCACCGCGCACGATCTGTCGCTGCTGGGCCTGCTGGGCGTGGTGCAACTGGCGATCCCCTGCCTGCTGGTGGTGCAGCTCACCAAGGTGCTGCCGGCGCCCGAGATCTCGCTGATCGGCCTGCTGGAGGTGATCTTCGGCGTGCTGCTGGCCTGGGTGGGGGCGGGCGAGGCGCCCGGGCCCACCGCGCTGTCGGGCGGTGCGCTGGTGATCGGTGCGCTGCTGTTCAACGAATGGCTGGCCATGCGTGAGCGCGCGGCGGCCGGCACCAGAATTGCTGGTGAACCCGGCTCGATCTGACGCGATCGACCGGGCGCCCCGGCCGGGATACTGGCCTCACCCCAGCCCGACCTGCACCGCACCATGCGCCACCATGCTGCCACCACCCTCATCGCCGACCGTGCCGAGTTCGTCGACGCGCTGCAGCAGTTGCTGCGCGGCCATGTGCTGGTGCGGGTGAGCGACGCCTCCTGGGGCTGCCAGCTCAACGGGGCGCCGCTGCTGCGATCGTTCAACACCTTGCTGCGCTTCGGGCTGATCGCCGAATACACCAACCCGGCCGGCTTCGAGGGCGTGGAGTACTACCGCCTGACCGAGCGTGGGCGCTGGTTCGGCCAGCGTGCGCTGGCGTTCTGGCGCAGCCTGCCGCTGTGGCAGCGCGCGATGGTGCGGCTGACGGGCTGACGGGCTGATCGGCCCGTCCAAACCGTCGCCCCACCGGGCGAACCAGGGCATTGTGGCCCGCGGCGGGCTGCTAGCATGACCGCCACCATGAAGCAGCTCTCCGGCCTGGACGCCACCTTCCTCCACCTCGAGACGCCCGAGATGCCGATGCACGTCGGCGCCTTGCATGTGTTCGAGCTGCCGCCCGGCCTGCGCGGCAAGTGGGTCACCCGGCTGCGACAGCACATCGCCACGCGCCTGCCCGCGGCCCCGGCGCTGCGCCGCAAGCTGTGGTGGATGCCGCTGAACCTGGCCAACCCGGCCTGGGTGGATGCCGATCCCGACCTGCGCGAGCACATCGTCGAGATCAAGCTGCCGCCTTCGGCCAAGCTGGGCGACGGCATGGCCGCGCTGGAGGCGGCGGTGTCCGAACTGCACCCGGTGCTGCTCGACCGCAGCCGCCCGCTGTGGAAGATGCACGTGCTCGAAGGCCTGGCGCCGGCGGCCAACGGCAACAAGCGGGTAGGTCTGTACTCGCAGTTCCACCACGCCGCGGTGGACGGCCAGGCTGCGGTGGCGCTGGCCCAGGTCATCATGGACCTGCAGCCCGAGGGCCGCGACCTGGCGCTGCGGCCCAGCACCCGCAGCAAGGTGTTCAAGCTGGGCTGGGCCGAGATGCTGCGCGGCGCCATCTCGACCGAAGCCTCGCAGGTGGCGCAGATCGTCAAGCAGCTGCCCACGGCCGTCAGCGCGCTGGCCGGTGCCGCCGGCCAGGCGCTGCAGCACAGCGCGCTGCTGCGCGGCAAGGCCGAGGCCAGCGCCAACCTGACGCTGGCGCCACGCACGGTGCTCAACCACAGCATCACCAGCGGCCGGGCGTTTGCCGCGCTGAGCCTGCCGCTCGATCGGCTGAAGGCCATCGCCCACGCGCACGAGGCCACGCTCAACGACATCGTGCTGCTGCTGTGCGGCACCGCGCTGCGGCGCTGGCTGGGCCAGCATGGCGGCGTGCCGCGCAAGAGCCTGGTGGCGGCGGTGCCGATCTCGCTGCGCCAGAAAGGCGACACCACCTCGAACACCCAGGCCTCGATGACGCTGGTCAGCCTGGGCACCCAGGTGGCCGACCTGCGCAAGCGCTTCGAGCATGTGAAGAAGGCCAGCGCGGCGATGAAGGCCACGATGGGCGGCTTGAAGAGCGTGCTGCCCACCGACTTTCCGTCCATCGGCATGCCCTGGCTGATCGAGGCCGCGGCGGCGCTGTACGGCCGCGCGCGCGTGGCCGATCGCATCCCGCTGGTGGCCAACCTGGTGATCAGCAACGTGCCCGGGCCGCCGGTGGCGCTGTACATGGCCGGCGCGCGCATGCTGTGCAACTACCCGACCTCGATCGTGGTGCACGGCATGGGCCTGAACATCACGGTGCAGAGCTACGACCGCAACATGGACTTCGGCCTGATGGCCGACGCCCAGGCCATGCCCGACGTGCGCAGCCTGGCCGATGCGCTGCGCGTGGCCTTCGACGACCTGTGCCTGCTCGACGCCGAGATGAGCGCACCGCCCAGCCTGGCCGACACCGGGCTGGCGGTGGCCGAGCAGGCCGGCAAGCGGCTGATGGGCGGGCTGGGCAGCGTGGGCAGCCGCGTCGGCAGCGCGATGGGCGGGGTGGTCGGGCGCGCGGTCAGCGGCGTGGTCGGCAAGGCGGTGAGCCAGGCGGTGGGCGCGGCCACGCGGCCGGCCGCGCGCAAGCCGGCGGCCAGGCTGCCCGCCAAGCCGACCGCCGAATCCGCCGCCAAACCTGCCACCAGGCCGCTCGCCAAGGCCGCGCGCAAGCGCGCCCGGTGACCGGCCCCTTCGCCGCCATCGCCAGCCCATGAGAATCCAGTCCAACAAGCTCTTCATCGAGGTCGACGTGCAGGGCCCGCCCGATGGCGCGCCGCTGCTGCTGGTGATGGGCCTGGGCATGCAGCTGGTGGCCTGGCCCGACGAACTGGTGGCCGACCTGGTGGCCAGGGGTTTCCGGGTGATCCGCTTCGACAACCGCGACATCGGCCTGAGCGAGGGCTTCGAGCACCTCGGCGCGCCGCGGCTGGTGGGCGCGATGCTGCGCTACACGCTGCACCTGCGCGTGCCGGCGCCGTACCAGCTGCGCGACATGGCGCAGGATGCCATCGGCGTGCTCGACGCGCTGGGCATCCGCCAGGCGCATGTCTGCGGCGCGTCGATGGGCGGCATGATCGCCCAGCACCTGGCCATCCATCACCCCACGCGGGTGAAGAGCCTCACGCTGATCATGACCACCAGCGGCGCGCGGCACCTGCCGCAGCCGTCGATGCGGGTGCGTCAGGCGCTGATGGCGCGGCCGCGCAGCAACGAGGTGGCCGACGTCGTGGCCCACCTCGAAGGGCTGCTCAAGACCATCGGCAGCCCGGCCTATCCGCCCGATGCGCAGCGCCAGCGCGAGCGGCTGGAGGCGTCGATCCGGCGCGCCTGGCGCCCGCACGGCACGCAGCGCCAGCTGCTGGCCATCGTGGCCGACGGCGACCGTTCGCCGCTGCTGCGCAAGATCGCCGTGCCCACGCGGGTGGTGCATGGTGCCGACGACCCGCTGGTGCCACCGGCCGCGGCGCAGGACCTGGTGCGCAAGATCGCCGGCGCCAGCCTCGACCTGGTGCCCGGCATGGGCCACGACCTGCCGCTGGCCCTGCTGCCGCGGCTGGCCGACGACATCGCCCTGGTCGCGCAACAGGCCCAGCCGGCCCAACCGGCCCAACCGGCCCGCCAGGCCGAGCCGCCCGCCGCTCAGCCGCCCAGCAGCCGGTAGAAGAAGCGGGTGTCGCACAGGCCGCCGTGCGGCAGCAGGGCGTAGCCGGGCACCGTGCCGCAGGGCACCCAGCCCTGGCGCAGGTACAGGCGCTCGGCCTCGGCGCTGGCGGTGTCGAGCACCAGCAAGGACTTGCCGCAGTCGCGGGCCACGGCCTCGGCCGAGCGCATCAGCGCCGCGCCCAGGCCTTGCCGGCGCGCGCGCCGGTGCACCAGCATCTTCGACAGGTCGGCGCGGTGCGGCTGGTTCTCGGGCTGGGCCAGCACCAGTTGCACCGTGCCGGCGATGCCCTCGGCGTCTTCGGCCACCAGCAACGCCCGCTCGCCGCGCGCCACCTCCGCTGCCACGCCATGCCAGAAGGCCAGCGCCTTGGCCGGCGGTAGCGGGTGCATGAAGCTGACCGAGGCGCCGCCGTCGACACAGTCGATCAGCAGCCGCGACAGGCCGTGCAACTGGGGCTCGGTCACCTCGACCAGGCGCCGCACCGGCGGCACGATGGCCGACAGGTCGGCCGGGATGGTGGGGATGGGCATGGCTTCAGCTCCGGGGCGGCCGGGCGCCGGTGATCACCACCGCGTAGCGCGCCGGTTTCTGGCTGGGGTTGTGGAAACTCACGGGCCGGTCCAGCGTCATCGCCAGGCAATCACCGGCTTGCAGGTGGTGGGTTTGATCGCCCCAGGTCACCTCGATCTCGCCGGCCAGCAACCACACCTGCTGGTGCAGCAGCGGCACGCGCGCGCCGGTGTCGTAGGCCACCCGGGCACCGGCGGGAAACTCCACCTCGACGATCTGGATCGGCGTGTCGAAGCCCGCCGGCGACACGTTGCGGCGCAGGTAGCCCGAGGCCGGATCCCGCCAGGGTGGCTGGTCGGCCGCGCGCGCCACCGGCGACGCAGCGGCCTGCGGCGGATCGAACAACGAGGCCAGCGCCACGCCCAGCCCGGTGGCCAGCTTCTCCAGCACCACCGCGGTGGGGCTGCTCTCACCGCGCTCGACCAGCGAGATCATCGAGCGGCTGACACCGCTGCGCGTGGCCAGCGCGTCCAGCGACAAGCCGGCCTCGGCACGCAGCAGGCGCACGCGCTGGGCGATGCGCTGGTTGATGGCTTCTGCGGTCGCTTCTGTCATGATGGATTCAATGTCCATCATGATGGATTGATTGTCAACCCAGGCCAGGGTGACGGGCCCGGCGCCGAAACCTTGGCACAAATCAACCGGAATCGGCCAACGCCGTTGAAACTGCAGGCAACGCCGTCAGTGGCCCGGCTTGCGGAGATTGAGCGTGGAATTCAAGGACTACTACAGCGTGCTGGGCGTGCCGCGCGACGCCACGGCCGAGCAGATCAAGAAGGCCTTCCGCCAGAAGGCGCGCAAATACCACCCCGACGTCAGCAAGGAAGCCGACGCCGCGGCGCGCATGAGCGAGATCAACGAGGCCAACGCGGTGCTGTCCGACCCCGAGCGCCGTGCCGCCTACGACGCCGTGGGCCAGGGCCGCCGACCGGGCGAGGCCTTCACCCCGCCGCCGGGCTGGGACGCGGGCTTCGAGTTCTCGGGCGCCGGCGCGGGCGGCGAGGGCATGGACGCCGGCGAGTTCAGCGACTTCTTCGCCGAGCTGTTCGGCCGCACCGCCGCGGGCGCGGCACGGCGGGGCCGACACGGCGCGCGCCACGACGGCGCGGGTGGCGAGTTCCGCCTGCGCGGCGAAGACCACCACGCCAAGATCATGCTCGACCTGGTGGACGCCTGGCGCGGCGCCACCCGGCAGATCACGCTGCGCAGCCCCGGGCTGGACGCACAGGGCCATGTCGCGCTGAGCCATCGCACGCTGGACGTGCGCATCCCCGCTGGCGTGCGCCCGGGGCAGATGATCCGCCTGGCCGGGCAGGGCGCGCCCGGCATGGGCGGTGCGCCGCCGGGCGACCTGTTCCTGGAGGTGCTGATCCGCGACGACGCCCATTGGCGCGTGGACGGCCACAACCTGGTCGGCGAGGTGCCGGTGGCGCCTTGGGAGGCGGCGCTGGGCGCGGTGGTGCCGGTGACCCTGCCCGATGGCAGCACCCTCAAGCTGCGTGTGCCTGCCGGTGCGCAGGGCGGGCGGGTGCTGCGCGTGCGCGGCAAGGGCTGGCCCGGGGCCACGCCGGGCGACCTGGAGCTGGCGATCCGCATCGTGCTGCCCAGCGCCTTCGACCCCCGCGCCAAGCAGTTGTACGAACAGATGGCGCAGGCCTTGCCCGACTTCGACGCGCGCAAGGTGGCCGCGGCCGAGTCGGCCCGACAGGAGTGACCCCATGATCGAACCCCAAGGGCCCCAAGGGCTGCTCGAGGCCGCGCTCGAAGAGGCCTGGCTGGACCTGGACGACCTGTGCCGCCTCACCCGACTGAGCCCCGAGTGGGTGCACGAGCGCGTGACCGGCGGCCTGCTGGTGGTGGCGCTGGGCGCGCACGACGGCTGGCGCTTCGATGCATCGGCGCTGCGCCGCGCACAGCGCCTGGCCGCGCTGGAGCGCGACTTCGACGCCGTGCCCGAACTGGCCGCGCTGGTGGCCGACCTGGAGGACGAAGTCGCTCGCTTGAGGCGTTTGGTGGCGCGCTGAGGCCTGAGACCCAAGGGCGTGCCGGCGCCGCAGGCGGCACGTCAGCGCGATCCGATCGCGCCGCCATCGCGACGCCTTCGCGCAGCGTTGCGTGCGATCAATCGGCCGGTGCCGCTGCCCGGCAGGATGGTGCGCCACCGCATGGCCCCCTGGTGGCGCGGCTGCGGGGCGCGCGTGGCTGCCGTCGGCATTGATTTGGAGGATGACCATGTACCACCCGAGTTCCACCCGGCTCACCGGGCTGATCCTGATGCTGGCCGCCAGCGCCCTGCTGAGCGACGCCGCCAGCGCGATCACCTTGCGGCCCAGTACCTTCGAAGAAGCGCTGTACGGCGGTTCTTACCTCGGCATGACCGGCGACAGCACCACCCCCGAGACCCTGGAGGGCACCTCGCTGGTACCGGGGTATGCGCATGCCACCGGCCATGCCTTCACGCGCGGCGGCAGCTTGCCCCGTGTCGAGGGTTACATCAACGTCACCTCGGACAACGACTACTTCACCCTCCTCGGCAGCGCCGGCGGTCGCATCGACTACTGGTGGACCGTCGAGCAGACCGGTGGCGAGCCGTTCACCGGGCCGGTGCCCATCGACGTGCACACCCGCGGCCATGTCGACAGCAGTTCGTTCCTGGACGCCGGCGCCAACAACCTCTATGCGCAGGCCTTCATCGAGCTGGACGACGCCGACGGGCCGTTGGTGTACACCGCGCAAGCCTGTGCCGATGTCTGCACGCCCGGGCCGATCAGCTTCGACGCCCGCTTCAGCGGCACCGCCTCGGTCGACAAGGCCT
Organism: Aquabacterium sp.; assembly: GCA_030654555.1. Classification (GTDB taxonomy): domain Bacteria; phylum Pseudomonadota; class Gammaproteobacteria; order Burkholderiales; family Burkholderiaceae_C; genus Pseudaquabacterium. The sequence goes on along the minus strand of JAURXG010000136.1, from coordinate 2,351 downwards.
ATCGCGTCACGCTGATCGCTGCGGCCAGTGGCTGGGCCAGCGGCGTGGGTGCCACCTTCACGCTCGAGGCCTGGGCCGATCCCCGCATCGAGATCTCGCCGGCGTTTGCCCGGCGCGACGACTTCCGGCTGGTGTTCGGCAACGGGGTCACTGCGGTGCCCGAGCCCGGCACGGCCGCAATGCTGGGTGCGGGTGCGCTGGCCCTGCTGGGCCTGGCGCGCCGGCGGGCTGGATCAAGCGCCCACGGCGCCCGGCGCGCTGGCTAGCGCTGCGGGGCGTGGGCCGCGGCCCACGGCCGATGACCCCTGCCGCCTCATTGCAGCGTGCTGACCTGCACCGTCTCGGCCGCCTTGATCAAGGCCGCCGCGGTGGCCTTGCTGGCCGTGTCGGCGCGCCGCTCGCGGGTCTGGCGGCCACGCGTCACGCGCTGCAGTTCGTTCAGCGCCTCCAGGTCGATCAGCTCGATGTCGCGGTGCGACACCTGGATGCAGCCGTCCTGGGCCAGCGCGGTCAGGGCCCGGCTGACGGTTTCATGGGCCACGCCCAGGTAGCTGGCGATGTCGCGCCGCGTCATGCACATGCGCAGCCGGCGGCTGGAGTGGCCCAGCGCCGCCTGGCGCCGGGCGAACTGCAGCAGGAAGCGCGCGACGCGCACCTCCGAGCTGGGTGCGGCCATCAGGTACTGGGTGTCGCCGCGGCGCGCCACCTCGGCGCCCGCGGCGTTGTGCAGCAGCACCTCCAGCGCCGGCACGTGCCGGCCCATGGCCAGCAGCTCCACCACCGGCAGCGTGACCACGGTGGCGTCTTCCAGCGCCACCGCGCCCGAGCCATGCCGGTCCTGTCCCAGGCCGTCCAGGCCGATGACGTCGCCGTGGATCGCGAAGGCCAGCACCTGCTCGTAGCCGTCCATGTCGGTCTGCACGCACTTGAAGCTGCCGCCGCTGACCAGGTGCAGCTTCTCGAAGGGCTGGCCCTCCACCACCAGCGAGCGGCCCGAGCGCACGCGCCGCATCGGGAAACTGATCTGATCCGTGGCCGGGCTGGTCAGGTCGGGCAGGCCGAACCAGCGCAGGGCATCGGACGCCGTGCACCGCACGCCGACGCTGCAGGCGATGCCGTTGGTCACATGGGCAGGGGCGGTGGGGCAGGTCATGTCGGTCCTCCCGAGGGTCTTCGATTCGATGCCTGAAGCATCCCGCTGCGTGGGCCTTCGGGCAATCGGCCGATCGGCCCGCCGTCTGTCGGATGCGGGTGAATGTGGTCCGAGAAATTGCCCAGGCAGGGTAGGAAGATTCCGAACGACGCTGGGGTCGTCACCGTGACCACGTGCATTGCGAGTTCTCAACGAGGAGCCGGGGCACCCTCCTACGCTGCTTTGCCATGTTCACTGCCAACCAAGGAGACCTGCGATGACGACCAGGCGAACAAGCACCACGACGGGTGCCCGGCGCGGGGGCCGGTCATCCACGCGGGCAGGGCGGCATGCAGCATCGTGCGGGGAGCGAGACCATGTTCACGCAGCCTGAGGCCGCACTCACCCCGGTGCGCATCGACGATGCGGATGGGGTCGGCCCAACCTCGCGCAGCGACCAGGCCCCACCGTCGACCCTGCGCCGGTTCGAGGTGCACATCGGCGGCCAGGGCCTGCCGGGTGAGCTGGCGCTGGTGCCCCAGGCCCGGGGCCTGGTGGTCTTTGCGCATGGCAGCGGCAGCAGCCGGCTCAGCCCACGCAACCGCCTGGTGGCCGACATCCTGCACGGCTACCGGCTCGACACGCTGCTGTTCGATCTGCTCACCGACTCCGAGGCCGCCGACCGGCGCAAGGTCTTCGACATCGATCTGCTGGGCCAGCGCGTGGGCGCGGCGCTGCAGTGGACGCGCACCGACGAACGCTGCGCCCGGCTGGGCACCGGGCTGTTTGGCGCCAGCACGGGCGCCGCGGCGGCCTTGAGTGCCGCCGCGCTGCACCCCGGTTGGGTGACGTCGGTGGTGTCGCGCGGTGGCCGGCCCGATCTGGCCGCGGCGCTGTTGCCGAAGGTGCAGTCGCCCACGCTGCTGATCGTGGGCGGCCACGACACCGAGGTGCTGCAGCTCAACCGCGGCGCGATGCGCCTGATGCAGTGCGAATCGCGGCTGGAGGTGGTGCCCGGCGCGACCCACCTGTTCGAGGAGCTGGGCGCCATCGAGACCGTCGCCCACCTGGCTGGCAGCTGGTTCGCCAACCACCTGCCGTTGCGGGTGCAGTGATGTCGCGTCGCTTTGCCGATCGCATCGAGGCGGGCCGCGCGCTGGCCGACCGGCTGGTGGCGCTGGGGCTGCCCGGCCGGCTGGTGGTGCTGGCCTTGCCGCGC
>JAURXG010000135.1 GCA_030654555.1 Aquabacterium sp. | reverse complement strand
ACCGTGCGGCCGCCTTCGCGGATGGCGAAGCGCAGGCCCTGGTCCATGGCGATCGGGGTGATCAGCTCGACTTCCAGCTCGGCGTTGTCGCCGGGCATGATCATTTCCACGCCTTCCTTCAGCTTGATGATGCCGGTGACATCGGTCGTGCGGAAGTAGAACTGCGGACGGTAGTTGGCGAAGAACGGCGTGTGACGGCCACCCTCTTCCTTGGTCAGGATGTAGGCCTCGGCCATGAAGTTGGTGTGGGGCGTGATCGAACCCGGCTTGCACAGAACCTGGCCGCGCTCGACGTCTTCACGCTTGGTGCCGCGCAGCAGCACGCCGACGTTGTCGCCCGCCTGGCCCTGGTCCAGCAGCTTGCGGAACATTTCCACGCCCGTGCAGACCGTCTTCTGGACGTCGCGGATGCCGACGATCTCGACTTCCTCGCCGACCTTGACGATGCCCTTTTCGATACGGCCGGTCACCACCGTGCCGCGGCCCGAGATCGAGAAGACGTCTTCCACCGGCATCAGGAACGGCAGGTCGATCGGACGCTCCGGCTGCGGGATGTAGGCATCGACCTGGGTCATCAGCTCGAGGATCGCGTCCTCGCCGATCACCGGGTCACGGCCTTCAACGGCGGCCAGGGCCGAGCCCTTGACGATCGGAATGTCGTCGCCGGGGAACTGGTAGGAGGACAGCAGCTCGCGAACTTCCATCTCGACCAGGTCGAGCAGCTCGGAATCGTCGACCATGTCGACCTTGTTCATGAACACCACCAGCGCCGGCACGCCGACCTGACGGGCCAGCAGGATGTGCTCGCGGGTCTGGGGCATGGGGCCGTCAGCGGCGGACACGACCAGGATCGCGCCGTCCATCTGCGCGGCGCCCGTGATCATGTTCTTCACGTAGTCGGCGTGGCCGGGGCAGTCGACGTGGGCGTAGTGACGGTTGGCCGTCTCGTATTCCACGTGCGCCGTGTTGATGGTGATGCCGCGCGCCTTCTCTTCCGGCGCCGCGTCGATGTCGGCGTAGCTCTTC
>JAURXG010000114.1 GCA_030654555.1 Aquabacterium sp. | reverse complement strand
GAGGTGCTGGCCGCCGGGGATGCCTTCGGCCAGCGCCCGGCGCAGGGCCGCAAGCTGATGTGCGAGTTCGTCTCGGCCAACCCCACCGGCCCGCTGCACGTGGGCCACGGCCGCCAGGGCGCGCTGGGCGACGCGATCTGCCGGCTGTTCGAGAGCCAGGGCTGGGCCGTCACCCGGGAGTTCTACTACAACGACGCCGGCGTGCAGATCGCCACGCTGGCACGCAGCACGCAGGCGCGCATCCAGGGCCTCAAGCCCGGCGACACCGGCTGGCCCGAGGATGCCTACAACGGCGACTACATCGCCGACATCGCCGCCGACTTCCTGGCCGGCGCCACGGTGCATGCCGACGACCGCGCCTTCACCGCCAGCGGCGATGCTCAGGACCTCGACTCGATCCGCCAGTTCGCCGTGGCCTACCTGCGCCACGAGCAGGACCTGGACCTGCAGGCCTTCGGCGTCAAGTTCGACAACTACTTCCTCGAGTCCAGCCTGTACGCCGACGGCAAGGTGGCCGACGCGGTGGCCCGCCTGGTGGCCGCCGGCAAGACCTACGAGGACGAGGGCGCGCTGTGGCTTCGCACCACCGACTACGGTGACGACAAGGACCGCGTGATGCGCAAGTCGGCGCCGGGCGGGGCCGGCTCCCTGTCCAGCGACGGCAGCGTCTACACCTACTTCGTGCCCGACGTGGCCTACCACATCGACAAGTGGCAGCGCGGCTTCGACAAGGTCATCAACGTGCAGGGCAGCGACCACCACGGCACCATCGCCCGGGTGCGCGCCGGGCTGCAGGCCGCCGGCGTGGGCATCCCGCAAGGCTGGCCCGACTACGTGCTGCACAAGATGGTCACGGTGATGAAGGGCGGCGAGGAGGTCAAGATCTCCAAGCGCGCCGGCAGCTACGTCACCTTGCGCGACCTGATCCAGTGGACCAGCCGCGACGCGGTGCGCTTCTTCCTGATCAGCCGCAAGGCCGACACCGAGTTCGTCTTCGACGTCGACCTGGCGCTGAAGGCCAGCGACGAGAACCCGGTGTTCTACGTGCAGTACGCCCACGCGCGCATCTGCTCGGTGCTGGCGCAGTACAGCGCACGCACCGGCCGCGCCACCGACGTGGCCACGCTGGCGGCGGCCGATCTGGCGCTGCTGACCGCGCCCACCGAGACCGCGCTGATGCTCAAGCTGGCGGCCTACCCCGACATGCTGGCCGGCGCGGCCGCCGACTTCGCGCCGCACGACGTGGCCTTCTACCTGCGCGACCTGGCCGCGGCCTTCCACAGCTGGTATGCGGCCGAGCGCTTCCTGATCGACGACGCCGCGCTGGCGGGCGCGCGCATGGCGCTGCTGGCCGCCACGCGCCAGGTGCTGCGCAATGCGCTGGGCATGATCGGCGTGAGCGCGCCCGATGCGATGGCGCGCGAACCGGCCGCGGCCACCGATGCCACACCCCCGGCGGAGGCCGCGTGATGAAGAGCTCCCAGCGTGGCGGCTTCGTCACCGGCCTGGTCATCGGGCTGCTGATCGGCCTGGGCGTGGCGCTGGCCGTGGCGCTCTACATCACCAAGGCGCCGGTGCCCTTCATCAACAAGCTGCCGCAGCGCAGCGCCGAGCAGGACGCGGCCGAGGTCGAGCGCAACAAGGCCTGGGATCCCAAGGCCCCGCTGGCCGGCAAGACCCCGGCGCGGCCCGCCACCGCGGCCAGCGGCACGGTGGCCGGCGGCGCGCCGACAGCACCCGCCGAACCG
>JAURXG010000113.1 GCA_030654555.1 Aquabacterium sp. | reverse complement strand
CGCCGCCACCCAGGCCGCGCCCAGCAGCGCACCGGCAATGAGCACCAGCGCCGTGCCGGGTGTGCCGGCCAGGCCGGGCAGCAGGTAGGGCAGCACCGCGCAGCCCAGCGCGCCCAGCACCAGCGCGCCCTCGCCGCCGATCACCGTCAGGCCGGCACGCGCCGGCAGCGCCACCGCCAGCGCGGTGAGCATCAGCGGCGCCGCGCGCTGCAGCGTGTTCTGCCACGAGAAGGCATCGCCGAAGGCGCCGCGGAACAGCAGCACCCAGGCCTCGGTCGGGCTGCCGCCGCCGAACCAGACGAACAGCCCGAACACCGCCAGCGCCGCGGCCAGCGCGCCGGCGGGCAGCAGCAGCGCTTCAGCGGGCGCGTGCCAGGATCGTGGAACGGCCATGTCCGTGGCTCCTCAATGCTGCCGTCGTTGCCCGCGCGCGCCGACACCCAGCAGACGCCGCGGAGCCGGCTCCGCCGGGCCGCTGGCGTCGCCCCCTGGGGGGAGGCGCCGCAGGCGCTTCGGGGGGGGGCGTCATACCTTGCCGATCACGCCTTCGATCAGGTAGTTCATGCCTTCGAGCTCGAGGTCGGTCTGCTTGAGGGCCTTGCCCTTGGGGACCACCACCTTGCCGGTGTTGTCCTTGATCTCGCCGGCGAAGATGTCGAAGGCACCGGCCATCATCTTGGCGCGCACGGTCTCGGCGTTCTTGCGCGCGCCCTCGCTGACCATCGCGCCGTAGGGCGAGCTCTTGACGAAGCCGTCCTTCAGCCCGCCGCGCACGAAGTTCGGGTGCGGCTTGCCGCTCTGCGCCGCCTCGATGATCTGCTTGTAGGCGGTCAGCCAGTTCCATTCCGCGCCGGTCAGGTAGGCGTTGGGCGCCAGCTTGGCCTGGCTGGCGTGGTAGCCGCAGACGAACTTGCCGCGCTTGGCGGCGGTCTCGACGATCACCTTGGGCCCGTCGACGTGCATCGTGAAGACGTCGATGCCCTGGTCGGCCAGGCTGTTGGTGGCCTCGGCCTCCTTGACCGGCATGCTCCAGTCGCCGGTGAAGATCACCGTCGTGGTGATGGTCGGATCGACCGAGCGCGCGCCCAGCGTGAAGGCGTTGATGTTGCGCAGCACCTGCGGGATCGGCTTGGCGGCGACGAAGCCCAGCTTCTTGCTCTTGCTGGCGTGGCCGGCGATGACGCCGTTGAGGTACTGGCCCTCGTCGATGTAGCCGAAGAAGCTGCCGGTGTTGGCCGGGTGCTTGCCGGCGGTCCACATGCCGCCGCAGTGGGCGAAGCGCACCGCCGGGTTCTTCGCCGCCACCGCCAGCATGTGCGGGTCGAAGTAGCCGAACGAGGTGGGGAACAGCAGCGTCGCGCCGTCCTGCGCGATCATGCCCTGCATGGATTTCTGCACGGCGTTGGTCTCGGGCACGTTCTCCTCGTCGACCACCTTGATGCCGGCCAACTTCTTGACCAGCGCCACGCTCTCGGCTTGGGCCTGGTTGTAGCCATAGTCGTCGCGCGGACCGACGTAGATGAAGCCCACCGTCAGCGGCTTCTGCGCCCACGCGGCGGGCAAGCTGCCCGCGGCCGCCAGCGCGCCAGCGCCCTTGATCCAGTCACGACGATTCCAGCTTGCTGTCGACATTGCTGCGCACTCCTGCAAAGACGGCCGGCCGCGGCCGCGGTGGGGGATGGGGACGGACGTGAACGGCGGGGAGGCCGCCGGTGTTCATGTCGGTATACAAGCAAGCCATGGGCCAGAGGCTTCGCCCCCGGCGCGGCCACGCCGGCCGGCCCAGCGCGGGGCGGTACCGCACCGACGGCGTGCAGCGCGCGCCGTCGTCCGTGCCGGTTTGGTGCGCGGGTGGGCCGCGCGGGCTTTGCGGCATCATTCATCCCATGCCGTCGATCCCCGCCCTGCCGTCCGTCTTGCCTAGTGCCTGGCCGGCCCACGTTGCCGCATGAGCGTCTTCCTGTTCAAGCGGCTCGCCACCTTCCTGGTCACGCTGGCGGTGGCCTCGGTGCTGGTGTTCGCGGTGCTCGAGCTGCTGCCGGGCAACGTGGCGCAGGTGATGCTGGGCGAGACCGCCACGCCCGAATCGATCGCCGCGCTGGAGAAGAAGCTGGGGCTGGATCTGCCGCCGCTGCAGCGCTACCTGCAATGGGTGGGTGGGCTGCTGCGCGGCCAGACCGCCAACAGCTTCTCGTACGACACGCCCACCGCCGAGCTGATCGTCGAGCGCTTGCAGGTCACCGTGCCGCTGGCCGCGCTGGCCATGGTGCTGACCACCGTGCTGGCGCTGTCGCTGGGCATCTACGCCGCGGCGCGCCACAACAAGATCGGCGACGTGGGCGTGATGGCGCTCAGCCAGGTGGGCATCGCCATCCCCAGCTTCTGGTTCGCGATCCTGCTGATCCTGCTGTTCGCGGTGAAGCTGCAGTGGGTCAGCGCCGGCGGCTTTCCCGGCTGGACCGAGGACGATGGCGGCGGCGTGCTCGAGGGAATCAAGTCGCTGATCCTGCCGGCCATCGCGCTGGCACTGGTGCAGGCGGCGATCCTGGCGCGGGTCACCCGTTCGGCGGTGCTGGAGGTGATGCGCGAGGACTACGTGCGCACCGCCCGCGCCAAGGGCCTGAGCCGGCGCCAGACGCTGTGGCGCCATGTGCTGCGCAACGCGATGATCCCGGTGCTGACCATCATGGGCCTGCAGTTCGCCAACCTGATCACCGGCACCATCGTGGTCGAGAACGTGTTCGTGCTGCCCGGCATCGGCCGGCTGGTGTTCCAGGCCATCGCCAACCGCGACCTGGTGGTGGTGCGCGACGTGGTGATGCTGCTGGTGGCGGTGGTGGTGGTGGTCAACTTCGTGGTCGACGTGCTGTATGCGCTGGTCGATCCGCGACTCAAGGCGAGTGATGCATAACCCCCCCTCCAAGGCGCCTGCGGCGGCGGCGGCGCCCCAGGGCGGCGGCGCCAGCGGCCCGGCCAGGCCGGTTGCGCGGCGGCCGCTGGCTGGCACCGGGTTCTTCGGCCGGGCCGTGCGCCACCCCAGCTTCCTGGCCGGCGCGCTGCTGTCGGCGCTGCTGGCGCTGGCGGCACTCGTCTCGCTGGTGTGGGCGCCGTACCCGCCGGCCGAGATCGACATCCCCAACAAGCTGGCCGCGCCCAGCGCCGCACACTGGCTGGGCACCGACAGCCTGGGCCGCGACATCGCCTCGCAGCTGCTGGTGGGCGCGCAGAACTCCATCGTGGTCGGCGTGATCGCCGTGGGCATCGGCCTGGCCGTGGGCGTGCTGCTGGGCTGCCTGGCCGCGGCCCGGCGCGGCTGGGTCGAAGAGGCCGTGATGCGCGCGTCGGACTTCACCTTCGCCTTCCCGGCGCTGCTGTCGGCCATCATGCTGGGCGCCATCTACGGGCCGGGGCTGCTGACCGGCATCGTCGCCATCGGCATCTTCAACATCCCGGTGTTCGCCCGCATCACGCGCGGCGCGGCCAACGCGGTGTGGGCGCGTGAATTCGTGCTGGCCTCGCGCGCCGCCGGTTTCGGGCCTTTGCGCATCACGCTCGACCATGTGCTGCCCAACATCGCCAGCATGCTGATCGTGCAGGCCACGATCTCGTTCGCCACCGCCATCCTGGCCGAGGCGGCGCTGTCCTACCTGGGCCTGGGCACGCAGCCGCCGCAGCCCAGCTGGGGGCGCATGCTCAACGAGGCGCAGACCATGCTGTTCCAGGCGCCGATGCTGGCGGTCTACCCCGGCGTGGCCATCGCGCTGAGCGTGCTGGGCCTCAACCTGATGGGCGACGGCCTGCGCGACCTGCTCGATCCCAAGCTGGCGCGGCGGCGCTGAGGCCTGGCCCTGCGCCCGCCAGTGCCGACATCACGCCGGCGGCGTACAATGCGCAGTTCGGTGCGTGGTGCGGCCACCACAGTCGCGCCATCGAACCCGAAGTTTTGACCCGCTGATGCGCCTCACGCGTGCCGGCACCGCTCGCCCCGCATTGCAGCGCGCCCGTCGTCGATGACAGTGGCTGCACCCGGCCTGCCGCCCCCTCATGCCAAGGGCCCCAGGCCGCCTGCCCCGTCGCCATCGGGTGGGCCCGCGAGACCGACCGAATTCGCGTGCGACATGCCTGTGGTTTGCCGGGGTGACTCTGGCGGGCCACAACCACTTTGTTTTCCGGAGATCCCCGCCCCATGGCCAAGGAAGAACTGATCGAGATGCAGGGCAAGGTGACCGAGGTCCTGCCTGATTCGCGCTACCGCGTCACGCTGGACAACGGCCACGAGCTGATCGCCTACACCTCGGGCAAGATGCGCAAGCACCACATCCGCATCCTGGCCGGCGACGCCGTGTCGCTGGAGCTGTCGGCCTACGACCTGACCAAGGGCCGCATCACCTTCCGCCACATCGAGCGTCGCGGCCCCGGGCCCGACCAGCGCGCCCGCTGAGCCTGGACCGAGTGAGCCCACTGCGGGCTCACGAGCGCCTGGCGAAGGATCTGCCTGCATGCTTGAAGGCAAGCGCTTGAGCCCGGACCGGGCGAGCCCACTGCGGGCAGACTCCTGAGGCAGTTCGATCCGAGCCGGCGCAGCCTACGGCGAGCGCCAGGCCAGCGCCATCATCGCGGTCACACCCTGGCTGCGCCGCGTCAAGGGGCTGGCAGCCGCATCGCCCTGCAGTTGCGACACGCCCAGGCTGCCGAACAGCGTCCAACGCCCCTGCAGCGGCATGCGCAGTCCCACGCCGGCATGCAGGTCCATCAGGCCGGTGCTGGGCACATAGGCCGTGCGACCGGTGGCCTGGGCCACCTCGGGCGCGATGCCGAAGTAGGTGCGCATGTGCTGCCCGTCGGCCCAGTTCGCGCCGGCGTTGACCGATGCCGCCAGGCCCGGGACAGGCGTCCAGTCGTAGCTCAGGGCCAGCCCGGCGATGCCACCGCCGCCGCGGCCCAGCAGGTCGGCCGAATAACCCAGGCTGGTGTTCCAGCCGCCACCGATGTGCCACTGGCCGTACACCCGGCCGCGCAGCGTGCGGCGGATGACCGGCAGGCCCTCCAGCACCGGGTCGTCGCCCGGGCTGCGGCCGCTGTCGAAGCGCAGCGAGGCGCCCAGGCGCCAGTTGGCCCGGTCCACCAGGTCGGCGCTGGCCCCCGATCCACCATCGCCGGCCACGCCCAGCAGGCCCGAGGCGCGCGCGCCGCTGATGCGAAACCGCCCGTGGCGCACCGCCCACAGCGGCCGCGGCTTGAACTGCTGGCCACTGCCGCCGGCGTAGCTGGGGGCCACGATCAAGGCCCCGCCCAGCGCGTAGCGCAGGCCCTCCTGGGGTGCCAGCTCGGTGGCATCCACCACCGCCTGCGCCTGCACGGGGGAGGCCAGGGTGGCCAGCAGGCAGGCCAGGGGGCCGACGACGACGCCGAGTTTGCGGGCCAGATCCATCGAATCTCCATGTTCGCTGCCGGACGATACCTGCCCCGCCTGCGCGCAGTGTGCCGGCCGGTCCTGAAGCCCGCCTTAAGCCCGGCGCCGATGCCCCACAATCCGGCCCCATGCCTGCCAATGTCGAGATCAAGGCCCGCATCGCCAGCGTGGATGCGTTGCTGCCCCTGGCCAGGGCGCTCAGCGACGACGAGCATCCGCAGCTCATCCACCAGGACGACACCTTCTTCACCGTGCCGCACGGCCGGCTGAAGCTGCGCGTGTTCGGCGATGGCTCGGGCGAGCTGATCCACTACGTGCGCACCGATGTGCTGGGCCCCAAGCTGTCGGACTACGTGCTGGCGCCGGTGCCCGAGCCCGAAAGCCTGCGCGAGGCGCTGACCCGCGCCTGCGGCCTGCTGGGGCGGGTGCGCAAGGCGCGCATCCTGGTGCTGGTGGGCCCCACCCGCATCCACCTCGACCGGGTGGAGGGGCTGGGCGACTTCCTCGAGCTGGAAGTGACCCTGGCCGACGGGCAGAGCGAGGCCGAGGGCACGGCCATCGCCCACGCGCTGATGGCCCGCCTGGGCGTGCAGGCCGAGCAGTTGGTGCAGGGCGCCTACCTCGACCTGCTGCGCGCGCAGTCGGCCGCCACCGCCGGATGAGCGGGGCCCGCGATCGACCCGACGCTGCGCCCCTGCTCAATGTGCAGGACCTGCGCGTCACCCTGAACACCCCGCGCGGCCCGGCCGATGCCTTGCGCGGCATCTCGTTTGCCCTGCAGCGCGGGCAGACGCTTGGGCTGATCGGCGAGTCGGGTTGCGGCAAGAGCATCACCGCGCTGGCGCTGATGGGCCTGCTGCCCGACAGCGCCACGGTCAGCGGATCGCTGCGCCTGGAGGGCCGCGAGCTGGTCGGCCTGGCCGAGGCCGACTGGTGCCGGCTGCGTGGCAACCGCATGGCGATGGTGTTCCAGGAGCCGATGACCGCGCTGAACCCGCTGCACACCATCGGCCGGCAGATCGCCGAATCGCTGCGCCTGCACCGTGGGCTGGATGGCGCCAGTGCCCGCGCCGAGGCGCTGCGCCTGCTGCAGCGTGTGCAGCTGCCGCAGGCCGCGCAGCGGCTCGATGCCTACCCGCATCAGCTGTCGGGCGGGCAGCGCCAGCGCGTGGTGATCGCCATCGCCCTGGCCTGCGGCCCCGACGTGCTGATCGCCGACGAGCCCACCACCGCGCTGGACGTGACCATCCAGCGCGAGGTGCTGGACCTGATCGCCCGGCTGGTGGCCGAGGACGGCATGGCGCTGCTGCTGATCAGCCACGACCTGGGTGTGATGGCCGAGAACGTGCAGCGCATGCTGGTGATGTATGGCGGCACCGTGGTCGAGTCCGGCCCCACCGACGCCGTGTTTGCGCAGCTGGCCCATCCCTACACCCGCGGTCTGTTCGCGGCGCGGCCGCAGCTGGGGCTGCGGGCGGCGGCCGCGGGCGGTATGGACGACGGCAGCGGCCGCCGCCGCCACCGGCTGTCGACCATCCCCGGGCGGGTGCCCGAACTGATCGACCTGCCCGCGGGCTGCGGCTTCGCCGAGCGCTGCACGCTGGCGGTCGATGCCTGCCGCGCCGCGCCGCCGCCGCCGCTGACCGTGGCCGGTGACCACCTGGCGCGCTGCATCCGGCTCGAAGCCGCGCAAGGCCTGCCATGACGACGCTCCTGCAGGTCGACGGCCTGGTCAAGCACTACCACCTGCCGCGTGAGCGCCTGCTGGCCGCGCCGCCGGTGGTGCAGGCGCTGCAGGGCGTCAGCTTCACGTTGCAGGCCGGGCGCAGCCTGGGGGTGGTGGGCGAATCGGGCTCGGGCAAGAGCACGCTGGCGCGGCTGGTGATGGCGCTGGAGGCTCCCACCGCCGGCACCGTGCGCCTGGCCGGGCAGGACCTGCACGCGCTGGACGCCGCCGCGCTGCGGCGCGCGCGCGCCGGCCTGCAGATGGTGTTCCAGGATCCGTTCGGCTCGCTCGATCCGCGCCAGAACGTGGGCCGCATCGTCTCCGAGCCGCTGGCCGCGCAGGGCGGCACCACCCGCGCCGAGCAGCTGTTGCGCGCCGCCACGATGCTCGACGCCGTGGGCCTGCGCGCCAGCGACGTCAGCAAGTACCCGCACGAGTTCTCCGGCGGCCAGCGCCAGCGCATCGCCATCGCCCGCGCGCTGGTCACCAACCCTCAGCTGATCGTCGCCGACGAGCCGGTCAGCGCGCTCGACGTGTCGGTGCAGGCCCAGGTGCTCAACCTGATGCAGGACCTGCAGGACCGGCTGGGCGTGACCTACCTGTTCATCAGCCACGACCTGGCGGTGGTCGACCTGGTGTGCGACGAGGTGATCGTGCTCTACCAGGGCCGCGTGGTCGAGCAGGGCACGCCCGAGCGGCTGTTCACCGCCGCCGCCCATCCCTACACCCGCGCGCTGATGGACGCCGTGCCACGCGCACGCCCCGGCGCCCAGGCCGATGCGCGGCGCGCTCAGCGCGCGGCGCAGGCGGCGGTCATCGGCGCCGACGTGGCCGAGCGCCCGGTGGCCGGTGGCTGCGCCTTCGCACCACGCTGCCCCTGGCGCCAGCCGGCCTGCGACCTGTCCGCCCCCGAACTGCGCGCCATGGCCCCCGGCCATGCGGCGGCCTGCCACCGTGCCGAACAGCTGCTGGCCGACGGTTGCGCGCTGGCTGCAGAATCCACGCTCACCTGATGCCGCCGAGCCCGGCGGCCCACCCGAGGAGACCTCCATGACGCTGCGCCGTCGCACGCTGGCTCAGGCCGCCGCCCTGCTGGCCCTGCCCAGCCTGGCCCACGACGCGCTGGCCCAGCGCGCCCGCGACACCCTGGTGCTGGGCATGGTGCTCGAGCCCTCGCCCGGGCTCGACCCCACCACCGCGCCGTCGGCCGCCATCGGCGAGGTGGTGCACTACAACGTGCTGGAGGGCCTGACCAAGATCACTTCCAGCGGCGCGGTGCAGCCGCTGCTGGCCGAAGACTGGGCCAGCGACCCCGACGGCAAGACCTACACCTTCAAGCTGCGCGCGGGCGTGAAGTTCCAGGACGGCAGCCCGTTCAACGCCGAGGCGGTGAAGTTCAGCTTCGAGCGCGCCAAGGCACCCGACAGCACCAACAAGGCCAAGAAGACGGTGTTCGACAACATCTCGTCGATCGCCACGCCGCAGGCCGACGTGGTGATCCTGACGCTGAACAACCCCGACGCCACGCTGCCGTTCCGGCTGGGCGAAGGCACGGCGGTGATCCTCAGCCCCACCAGCGCCGCCACCACCGCCACGCGGCCGATCGGCACCGGGCCGTTCCGCCTGGACAGCTGGCAGAAGGGCACCTCGATCACGCTGGTCAAGTGGGACGGCTTCCGCGATGCCGCGGCCATCAAGCTGCGCCGGGTGACCTTCCGCTTCATCAACGACAACGCCGCGCAGGTGGCCGCGCTGCTGGCCGGCGACATCGACGGCATGCCGCGCTTCGGCGCGGTGCAGAACTTGAAGCAGCTGCAGGCCGACAAGCGCTTCACCGTCGAGATCGGCAGCACCGCCGGCAAGGGCATCCTGGCCATCAACAACAAGCGCAAGCCGCTGGACGACGTGCGGGTGCGCCGCGCCATCAGCCACGCGATCGACCGCCAGGCCTTCATCGACGGCGTGCTCGAAGGCCTGGCCAAGCCCATCGGCAGCCATGCCGCGCCCACCGACGTGGGCTATGTCGACCTGACCGGCGTGTACCCGTTCAACCCCGAGAAGGCGCGTGCGCTGCTCAAGGAGGCAGGCGTCACCACGCCGCTGAACCTGACGCTGACCCTGCCGCCGCCGAGTTATGCGCGCAAGGGTGGCGAGGTGATCGCGGCGATGCTGGCCAAGGTGGGCATCAACGCCAAGATCGAGAACGTCGAATGGGCGCAGTGGCTGTCGGGCGCGTTCAAGGGCAACTTCGACCTCACCATCATCAACCACGTCGAGCCGCTGGATTACGTGCAGTACGCCAACCCGCAGTACTACTGGGGTTACGACAGCAAGGCCTTCAACGACCTGGTGAAGAAGCGCGCCGAGGCCGGCCGCGGCCGCCAGCAGCAGGCGCTGTACGTGGAGATCCAGCGGATGCTCGCCACCGATGCGGTCAACGCCTTCCTGTTCAACCCGTCGCAGGTGTCGGTGGCGCGGCGCGGCCTGAAGGGGCTGTGGGCCAGCTCGCCGGTGTTCGCCAACGACCTGTCGCAAGTCTCGTGGCAGTGATGCCGAAGCGGAGCCTCGCATGAGCAACCAAGACCTCGCCGCCCTGACCGCCGAACTGCGCGGCTACGAAGAGCGCATCCTCGACCCGGCCGTGCGTGCCGACCCGGCGCAGGTGCGCGCGCTGCTGGCGCCCGACTTCACCGAGTTCGGCGCCTCGGGCCGGGTGTTCGACCGCGACGGCATCCTGGCCGTGCTGGCCGCCGAAGGCCCGCGCGTGCCGCGCCAGGCGCGTGGCTTCAAGGTGCGGCTGCTGGCCCCGGGCGCGGCGCTGACCACCTGGCGCGTCAAGCGCGACGATGGCATCGAGACGCTGCGCAGCAGCGTCTGGCAGCAGCAGGACGGCCGCTGGCTGATGGTGTTCCACCAGGGCACGCTGGCCGCGCACGACGACGAGGGCACCTTGTGAGCGCCGTGCCGCGGCCGGTCGATCCGGCGCAGCGCGCGCACGACACCATCGGCCGCTTCTACGACGCCTTTGCGCGGCTGGACGGCGCGACCATGCAGGCCTGTTACGCGGCCGACGCGCAGTTCGACGACGAGGTCTTCTCGCTGCGCGGCCGCGATCAGGTGGGCGGCATGTGGCGCATGCTGTGCGAGGCCACCCAGGCCAAGGGCCGCGCGGACTGGCGGCTGGAGGTGCGCGACATCACGGCGGTGTCGGCCCACTGGGAGGCGCATTACCGCTTCTCGGCCAGCGGCCGGCTGGTGCTCAACCGCATCGATGCCGCCTTCGAATGCGACGGCGACGGCCTGATCCGCCGCCACCGCGACCGCTTCGACTTCTGGGGCTGGAGCCGGCAGGCCCTGGGCACGCCGGGCCTGCTGCTGGGCTGGACGCCGTGGTTCCGCAACCAGGTGCGCGCGCAGGCCGCCGGCAATCTGCGCAAGTACCTGGCAGCGGCGCCGCGCTGACGTCGCACGCGGGCGCGCGGGGCAGGCTCGCCCGCCCGCAGTTCAGCCGGCGATGCCCGGGTTGCCCGCCACGCCCACCAGCTTGGGCGTGTTGATCTGGCGTGGCTTCACACGCCCACCCTGGGCCTTGAGCCAGGTCTCCACCACGTCCCACACCGGCTTGGTGCCGGGCTGGCTCTTGGCCTCTTCGGCCACCGGCGCCCAGCCGGCCACCTTGTAGGTCTTGCCAGGCTCGATCAGCTGGCCCTTCAGGCGCATGTCGCTGATGCGCGCACCCATCTTCTCGCCCGGCGTGCAGGTGTAGGTCAGGCCGCCCACGCGCACCATGTCACCGCCCTGCTGGTAGTAGGGGTCGGGGTTGAACAGGTTGTCGGCCACGTCCTCGAGCACGGTCTTGATGGTCTCGCCGCTCATGCTGCTGAGCGTGGCGTAGGGGTAGGTGATGGCCACCTGGTCCATCATCAGCTCGCGCGTGATCACGTCGCCCGGCAGCAGCGTGGTGCCCCAGCGGAAGCCGGGCGAAAACGCCAGGTCGGCGCCCTGCACGTCGATCAGCGCGTCGCACAGAAGCTGGTCCCAGCTGCCGTTGAAGTTGCCGCGGCGGTAGAGCAGGCCGTCGGTGACCGCCAGCTTCTCGGCCAGCTTGGCCTCGTAGGGTGCGCGCACCTTGGTGATCAGCGCGTCCATCGCCGGGTCGGCCTTCAACTGGTTGGCGAAGATCGGCAGCAGCTTGTAGCGGAAGTCGGTGACCTTGCCGCCCTTGACCTCGAAGTCCATCACGCCCAGGAACTTGCTGTTGCTGCCGGCGTTGGTCACCAGCGTCTTGCCGCCGGCGTTGGTCACGGGAATGGCCACCGGCACGCCATCGTGCGTGTGGCCGCCGAAGATCGCGTCGATGCCACGCACGCGGCTGGCCATCTTCAGGTCGACGTCCATGCCGTTGTGGCTCAGCACCACCACCACCTGCGCACCCTTGCCGCGTGCCTCGTCGACCATCTTCTGCAGGTTCTCGTCCTGGATGCCGAAGCTCCAGTCGGCCACCATGTAGCGCGGGTTGGCGATCGGCGTGTACGGGAAGGCCTGGCCGATGATGGCCACCGGCACGCCGTTGATGGTGCGGATCACGTAGGGCGGAAACACCGGGTCGCCGAAGTCGGTGGTCTTGACGTTCTGCGCGACGAAGTCGACCTGGCCCT
The DNA here is from genome assembly GCA_030654555.1 of Aquabacterium sp. GTDB lineage: Bacteria > Pseudomonadota > Gammaproteobacteria > Burkholderiales > Burkholderiaceae_C > Pseudaquabacterium. Next base: position 4,649 of record JAURXG010000113.1, on the reverse strand, counting down.
TGAAGTCCTTCTCGACGATCTCCTTGACACGCTCCATGCCGTAGGTGAACTCCCAGTGGCCGGTCATCACGTCCACGCCCAGCAGCTTGCAGGCGTCAACCATGTCCTGCGCGTTGGTCCACAGCGCGGTGGCGCTGCCCTGCCAGGTGTCGCCGCCGTCGAGCAGCAGCGCGCCCGGGCGGCTGGCCTTGAGCTGCTTGACCAGCGTGGCCAGGTGCGCAAAACCGCCCACCTTGCCGTAGCGGCGCGCGGCCTGCTCGAAGTCGAGGTAGGTGAAGGCATGCGCCTGCGCGGTGCCGGGCCGCACGCCGGCCTTCTTCAGCAGGTGCTCACCCACCAAGTGCGGCAGCTGGCCCTGCATGCCGGCCAGCCCCAGGTTGACGCTGGGCTCGCGGAAGTGGATGGGCTTCAACTGCGCATGGCAGTCGGTCATGTGCAGCAGCGAGACATTGCCGAAGGGCTTGATGTCGTAGAGGCCGGCCTGCGCGGTGGCCGCGTCGGCATGGGCATAGCGGCCCAGGCCCATGCCGGCCACCGAGGCGGCGCTCAGCACCTGCAGGAAGTCGCGCTTGCTCAAGCTCATGATTAAGTCTTTGCTGATATTTGGGGGATGGAAAAGCCCGCCGAAGCGGGCCGGACACCGGTCACTCGTTGACCGGTGACTTGGGGTCGAGCAGCAGGGCCATCACGTGGCGCAGCTGCACCTCGTCGAGCAGCCTGGCATGGCCGAAACGCGGCATGTTGGAGCAGGCGGCGTAGGCCTTGCTGTTCCACAGCTTGCCCCAGGTGTACTGCACGATGGCGGCGCTGGCCGGGTCGGTCACGTCCTTCACGCCACGCAGCTTGCCGTAGTTGTACAGGCTGGGGCCGATGGTGCCGAAGCTGATCTCCTGCTTGCCGATCTGGTGGCAGTTGTAACACTGCGCACCGTTGGCGCTGGTTGCGGCGCTGCTGTCGGTCCAGGTCATGCCGCGGCCGTTCTGCGCCAGCTTTTCGCCTTCGCGCCAGTCGCCGATGTACTGGCCGCCGGTGGGCCACTTGATGGTAGCCATGGCTTCGGCCTCGACCTGCTTGGCCAGCGCCTCGGGCGGCGGCTGGTCGGACGAGCAGGCCTTCTGGCCTAGGTCCTGCTGGATGCGGTCGACCCGGGCGATGCCCTCGTTGCGGAAGGCGGCCTGGTGCATGGCCGCCGCCTGGGCGTCGAGCTCGGCCGGCGAGGGCCGGCTGGCGCAACCGGCGATCAGCCCGGCAGCGACGATGGCGGCGCCGATGACGACGTGCTTCTTGTGCATGGTGTGGGGTCTCCGGGGTCAGCGCTTGATGGCCGGTGCAATCGACTCGGCGCCCTTGGCATTGACGCCCATGTAGACGCCCAGCGCCACCGTCAGGTCGGACGCGAAGCCGGGGTACGGAAAGCGCTGCTGGCGGTAGCAGTCGTTGAGCCGCAGCTGCATGCTCCACATCTGGCCGTTGCTCACGCGGTAGGCCGGCCAGGCCGCGAAGCCCACGCCGTCGCCCGGGTTCTTGGTCAGGTTGGGCAGGTCCTGCAGGCGGATGCGCTTGCCGTCCTCGCCGTGGCAGCTGGCGCAGGAGAAGTCCATCGGCCCGCCGCGGAAGAAGAAGGCGCGCTTGCCCAACTCGTAGAAGCGGCGCTCCTCGGCATGGGCCTGCGGCAGCGCAAAACGCTGGCCGCGCGACTCGGCGGCGATCCAGGTGGCCAGCGCGGTGATGTTGGCCATCTCGCCGCGGCCGAACGGCGTCTTCATCAGCTCGGCCGCGTTGAAGCCCTGCAGCGTCTCCATGCAGCTGACCAGCCGCGATTCGACGTCCTGCACCCGCTGGGTGTCGGCGAAGTAACGCGGCAGCTGCACCCAGGCGCCCTTGACCACGCCGGGGCCCAGGCCCAGGTCGCAGGCCTGCAGCGTGGCCTTCTTGGGGCCGCGCGGGGTCTTCCACAGATCCTCGCCCTTGGCCTCGAACAGCTCGGCCGGGTTGCCGTCCTCGAGCATCTTGCGGTACTCGGCGATGCCGTCGGCTGCCGACTTCTGCGCCAGCGCCGCGGTGCCGGTGGCCAGGGCCAGCGTGGCCAACGATAGTTTCAACGACGCCTTCATCGGGCTTGTCTCCTGTGAAAGTCGAAACGGGCGCCCGGCCGTCGGGCCGGCGCACCGCGCCAGTGCGATCAGCTCACCGTGGCTTCGTCGGTGCGCTTGTCGCCCTTGTTGTCGATCCAGGTGACGGCGATCTTGTCGCCCGCCTTGGCCCCCTTGACGGTGAACTGCAGGAACGGGTTCTTCGAGATCGAGGGGCCCCACTGGCCGCTCATCACGGGCTTGCCGTTGAGGGTGGCGCTCACCTCCTGGATGAACCAGGCCGGGATCACCTTGCCGGATGAATCCTTGCGCTGGCCGGTTTCCATCTCGTGGCTCATCAGCACGCGCACGGTGGTCTTGTCGCCTGCGGCCTGGGCGCGAATGCGCATCGGGTCTGCCATGGTCTTGCTCCTTCAAATGGGTGGGATGACGTCGGACGTTGGCGTGGCGTCAGCCGCCGCAACCGCCCAAGGTGACCTTGATCTCTTTCATCGCGTACAGCACCTTGCCGTCGTTCATCACGGCCACGGCCATGACGTTGGACGACTGGCCCATCTTCACGCGGGTGGCGAACGAGGGCTCGACCGCATCGGTCACGTCGAACAGCGCGCACAGCATGCTGGGGTTCTTCTCGACCAGGATCATCAGCTGCTTGACGCCAGCCAGCGTGGTGGCGCAGGTGACCGGCACCACCGCGCCGTTCTCGGCGATGTCGGGGCCTTGCAGCGTGACGTCCTTGCTGAGCACCGGCGCCGACACGCCCAGTGCCTTGACCAGATCGGCCATGGTCTTGGCCTCGAAGGCGGCGGCGTTGAAGGCCGCTTGTGCGGCCTGGGGCAGCAGGCCCAGGCCTGCCAGCAGGCCGGCGACACCGGCACTGCGCTTGATCATCTCGCGACGGGATTGCATGGTGGGGAACTCCTTCAAAGCATTGGACCGGTTGGGATTCTTGCGTAACGGGAACATCTCGGCGTGCGCGGGATCATTTGCGCGCGCCGTCGACCAGCCACCGCGCGACGAGGCTGGCATCTTCGTCGCTCAGCGTCTGTGGGGGCATAGGAATTTGCCCCCACACACCGACGCCGCCCGACCTGATCTTGCCGGCCAGGTAGGCCTGCGCATCGGCGCGCGCGCCATGCTTGGCCGCAACCTCCTTGAAGCTGGGGCCGACCAGCTTGCTGTCGAAGGCGTGGCAGGCGATGCAGCTGTGCTTGCTCAGCAGCGCCAGCGCCGCGGCGTTGGCGCCAGCGGCCGCCGGCTTGGCCGGTGCAGTGGGCGCCTCGGGCTGGGCCGGGGCGGCACCCGCCGGGCGCGTGGTGTCCACGCCATGCTGGGCACCCACCATGCGGTTCTGCTCGGCCAGATTGCCGTGGTTGTTGCGCGCAAAGTCGGGCAGCAGCGAGGCCACCTTGGCTTCGACCGCACAGTTCGTCATGCAGGCTGCGGCCTTGACGTCGGGCGCCTTGGCGCTGGTCAGGCCCTTGCCGGGCCACAGCGCATGCGCCAGGTTCATGCCGTTGCGGTTGGGCAAACGCGCCTGCGCCTGGGCCATGGTCTGGTCCGACAGCACGAAGTTCTCGGGCACCACGTCGGCCAGGTTGAGCAGGAAGGCGGTGACCGCGTACACCTCGTCGGGCTTGAGCGACTTCGGCTGGTTCCAGGGCATCGCGCGCTGGATGTAGTCCCACAGCGTGGACACCGTGGCCACCTTCATCAGCGTGGTGCGGCCCGGAAAGGCCGGGTCGAGCAGGCGCGCCACCCGGCCGGTCTTGACGTCGTCGGCCGTGGTGCCGCCCACCAGCGGGGTGAACACCTGGTTCGACTCGCCGAAGATGCCGTGGCAGGAGGCGCACTTGGCCTCCCAGATGTCCTGGCCCTGCGCCACCGTGCCCGAGCCCTTGGGCAGGCCCTTGAAGTCGGGCCGCACGTCGATGTCCCAGGCGGCGATCTCCTTGGGCGTGGCCAGGCGGCCCAGGCCGGTCAGCGCGCCCTGCGCGGCCGCGCCGCCGGCCGCCAGCACCAGCAGTGCGGCAAGCAGTGATTTACGAGAGCTGGACATTCTTCACCTCGCCGCTTTCCTGCACCAGCCAGGACTGCACCGCGTTGTTGTGGTAGATCGACCGTGTGCCGCGCACCGCGCGCAGCTGGCGGTAGCTGGGCTGCACGTAACCCGTTTCGTCGGTGGCGCGGCTCTGCACGATGGCGGGTTTGCCGTCCCACACCCAGTCGAGGTAGAAGCGCGTCAGGCTCTTGCTCATCACCGGGCCCTGCAGCCGCGCGGGCCGCCAGTTGCGACCGCCGTCGACCGAGACGTCGACCTTGGTCACCTTGCCGCGGCCGCTCCAGGCCAGGCCGCTGATGTTGTAGAAGCCCTTGTCGAGCAGCACCTGGCCGCCCGAGGGCGTGGTGTCCACGCTCTTGCACTCCTGCGTGCTGGTGTACTGGCGGTGGGTGCCGTCGGGCATCAGGTCGATGTAGTGCACCGCCTCGTCCTTGGCCGCCCAGGGCTGGTCGCCCACCTCGATGCGGCGCAGGTACTTGACCCAGCTCACGCCC
>JAURXG010000109.1 GCA_030654555.1 Aquabacterium sp. | reverse complement strand
CGCCGCCAGCCTACGTCAGGCCCTCGCAGGCCGGCCTGGTGGCCTACTTCCACACGGTGGCCAGCGCCACCACGCTGCCGCTGGTGGCCTACGACATCCCGGCGCGCACGGGCGTGCGCCTGCAGCCCGCCACGCTGCGCGCGCTGGCCGACCACCCGAACATCCGCGCGCTGAAGGACTGCAGTGCCGACCGCGCCAGCGCCGAGGCGGTGCTGGACGATGGCCGCCTGGCGCTGCTGGGTGGCAACGACGACGAGCTGTTCGACCAGCTGGCGCGCGGCGCGGTGGGCGCCATCACCGCCAGCGCGCACCTCGCCACGGCATCGTTCGTGCGTCTGCTGGCCCTGATGCGCGCCCAGCAGCTGGTCGAGGCCCGCGCGCTGTGGCGCCGGCTGGCACCGGTCACGGCTGCCGCATTTGCCGAGCCCAACCCGGCGCCGATCAAGGGCGCCCTGGCGCAGCAAGGCTGGCTGCAGGACGGACTGCGGGCGCCGATGCAGGCCGCCGATCCATCGACCATCGCGGCCCTGCTGGCCACCGTGGCCGCGGCCGAAGCCGCACCGGCGGGTTGATCAGCCGCCGGTCACCGGCGGGAAGAAGGCCACCTCGGCGCCGGCCGGCACCGGCGTGGCCTCGTCGGCCATCACCTGGTTGAGCGCACAGCGCAGCGCACGGCCGCGGGCCAGCGCCTCGGCATGGCGGCCACCGCGCGCGATCAGCGCGTCGCGCAGCTGGCCCAGCGTGGTGGCGGGCGCCAGATCGACGGTCTCGGACGCGCCCAGGGCCTCGCGCAGCGAGGCGAAGTAGCGCACGGTGACGGTGGCGGAAGTAGGCATGCTCAGGAGCCGATCAGGGAGGACAACAGCAGTAGGCGCACGGTGTCGCCGCGCTGCACCACCTGGCCCGACGGGTTGTCGACCAGGCCGTCGGCCCACACGGCCGAGGTCAGCACGCCCGAGCTCTGGTTGGGGAACAGTTCGACGCCGCCTTGCGCGTTGAAGCGCGCGCGCAGGAACTCGCGCCGCTTGTCGGGATGGGGCCAGTCGAAGTCGGCGCGCACCTGCACCGCCAGCGGCATCGCCTCGGCGCAGCCCTGCAGCGCCCTCAGCACCGGCGCCACCGCCAGCAGGAAGGTCACGAAGCTGGAGACCGGGTTGCCGGGCAGGCCCATGAACAGCGCTTCGCTGTCACCGTCGGCACGCCGCACCGCGCCGAAGACCAGCGGCTTGCCGGGCTTCATCGCTACTTGCCAGGCCTCGAGCCAGCCCTCGGCCTTGACCGCCGGCTTGATGTGGTCTTCTTCACCCACCGACACGCCGCCGGAGGTCAGGATCAGGTCGTTGCCGGCGGCCGCGCGGCGCAGCGCGTCGCGCGTCGCGTCCAGCCGGTCGGGCACGATGCCGAGATCGGTCACCTCACATCCGGCAGCCTGCAGCAGGCCGCGCAGCGTGAAGCGGTTGCTGTTGTAGATCGCGCCGGGCTTGAGCGACTCACCGGGCATCACCAGTTCGTCGCCGGTGGAGAACAGCGCCACGCGCGGGCGGCGGCGCACGGTCAGGCGCGAGGTGCCCACCGACGCCGCCAGGCCCATCGCCGCCGGCGTCAGGCGCATGCCGGCGGCCAGCACCTCGGCGCCCTGCTGCACGTCCTCGCCGCGGCGGCGGATCCACTGGCCGGCGTTGGGCACGGCGTCGATGCGCACGCTGCCCAGCCCCTGGCCCGACGCATCGGGCACAGCCAGGCATTGCTCCTGCATCACCACCGCATCACCCCCGGCGGGCACCTGAGCACCGGTGAACAAACGCGCCGCCGTGCCCGGCTGCAGCGGCTGGCCCACCACGCCGGCAGCAATGCGCTGGCTGACCGGCAGCACGGTGCCGGCGGCCGGCACGTCGGCCGCGCGCATCACGTAGCCGTCCATCGAGCTGTTGTCGGCCGGTGGCACGTCCAGCGCCGAGACCACGCCGCGGGCCAGCACCCGGCCCAGCGCGTCGAAGGTATCGACCTTCTCCACCTCGGGCAGCACGCGCTCGCGGGCCACGGCCAGCAGGCGGACCAGCACCTCGTCGAGGGAAAGCAGCGTAGGGCGTTGCGGTTCAGCCATGGGTTTGATCATGCGGCGCGGGGCCGCGGTGGTAGACGTAACGCTCGGCAGTGTCCAGCAGGTGCGAAACCAGCGCGCCCGCCGAGGCCATGTCGAATACCGGCCGCGCGGTGGCCACCGGCAGCGCCACGGGGGCGTCGGTGGCGATGGCGGTGACGAACGGATCGTCGGGGTAGAGCGGGCTCTGGCCCAGTGCGGCGCGCCACACCTCCACCTTGGGCCAGTCGGTGTGCTTGAAGCCCTCGACCAGCACCCAGTCGACCGGCGACAGTTCGCCCACCAGATCGTGCAGGCCGGGCAGGCCCTCGGTGTCGTACTCGCGCAGCAGCGCCAGCCGCTGGCCCGAGGCCACCAGCACCTCGGTGGCGCCCGCACTGCGGTGGCGGAAGCTGTCCTTGCCCGGCTGGTCGATGTCGAAGCGCTTGTGCGCATGCTTGATCACCGACACGCGCAGGCCGCGCGCCTTGAAGTCGGCAATCATCTGCTCGATCAGCGTGGTCTTGCCCACGCCCGAGGGGCCGCACACCACCACGACGTTCATGCGGCGGCCTTCATGCGGCGCAATGCTGCTCGATGTAGGCCTTCACCCGCGCCGCATCCACCGGCATCGTGGTGAAGCGCTTGGGAAGCGCCTCGATGCCCTCCAGCGCCGCGGGCCGCAGCGGCGCGCGGCCCAGCGCCTCTTCGATGGTGGCGGCAAACTTGGCCGGCAGCGCGGTCTCCAGCACGATCATCGGCACGCCGGGCTGAAGATGCTCACGCGCCACCTTCAGGCCGTCGGCGGTGTGGGTGTCGATCATGTCCTGGTGGTCGGCCCAGGTGCTGCGGATGGTGGCCAGCCGATCGGCATGGGTGCTCTTGCCCGAGACGAAGCCGAAGCCGGCGATGCGCGCCGTTTCTTCGGGCGTGAGCTGGAAGCCGCCGTCGCGGGCCAGCGCCGCGCCGAAGAGGTCGGCCACCCGCGCGCCATCGCGGCCCAGCAGGTCGAACACGAAGCGCTCGAAGTTGCTGGCCTTGCTGATGTCCATCGACGGGCTGCTGGTCTCGTGCGTCTCGGCGCTGCTGCGCACGCGGTAACGGCCGGTGCGGAAGAACTCATCGAGCACGTCGTTCTCGTTGGTGGCCACCACCAGCTGGGCGATCGGCAGGCCCATCATGCGGGCCACGTGGCCGGCGCAGACGTTGCCGAAATTGCCCGACGGCACCGCGAAGCTGACCTGCTCGGCATTCGTCTTCGTGACTTGGAAATAACCCGCGAAGTAGTAGACCACCTGGGCCAGCAGCCGCGCCCAGTTGATCGAGTTGACGGTGCCGATCTTGTGCTGGCGCTTGAAGGCCAGGTCGTTGCTGACCGCCTTGACGATGTCCTGGCAATCGTCGAACACGCCCTCGATCGCGATGTTGTGGATGTTGGGGTCCTGCAGGCTGAACATCTGTGCCTGCTGGAACGGGCTCATGCGGCCCTGCGGGCTGAGCATGAAGACGCGCACGCCGCGCTTGCCGCGCATCGCGTACTCGGCCGCCGAGCCGGTGTCACCCGAGGTGGCGCCCAGGATGTTCAGCTCTTCGCCGCGGCGCGCCAGCTGGTACTCGAACAGGTTGCCCAGCAGCTGCATGGCCATGTCCTTGAAGGCCAGCGTCGGGCCGTTGGACAGGGCTTGGATGAACAGGCCGTCTTCCAGTCGGCGCACCGGCACGATGGCCTCGGTGCCGTAGGTCGCCTTGGTGTAGGTCTTCTCGACCAGCGCCTTCAGGTCGGCCGCCGGGATGTCGTCGATGTAGAGCGACAGGATCTCGAAGGCCAGCTGCGCGTAGCCCAGACTGCGCCAGCGGGCCAGCGTGGCCGCGTCGACCTTCGGGTAGTGCGTGGGCAGGTACAGACCGCCATCGGGCGCCAGGCCCTCGAGCAGGATCTCGCAGAAGTGGCGCTCGCTCTGGTCGCCGCGGGTGCTGATGTATTTCATGCTCAGCTCAGCTCTTCCTTGCGGATGTTGACGATCGGCGCCAGCACCGTGGGCAGCGCCTGCATCAGCGCCAGCGCGTCGCGCATGCGGCCTTCCACCGTGTCGTGGGTCAGGATGATCAGGTCGGTCTGCTTCTCGCCCTCGGCCGATTCGCGCTGCAGCACCGCGTCGATCGAGATGTCGTGCTCGGCCAGGATGGTGGTGATGCGGCTGAGCACGCCCGTCTGGTCGGCCACCTGCAGGCGCAGGTAGAACGAGGTGATCACCTGATCGATCGGCAGGATCGGCGTGTCCGCGGTGGCATCGGGCTGGAAGGCCAGGTGCGGCACCCGGTGGTCGGGGTCGGCGGTGTGCAGCCGGGTGATGTCGACCAGGTCGGCCACCACGGCGCTGGCGGTGGGCTCGCTGCCCGCGCCCTTGCCGTAGTACAGCGTGGTGCCCACGGCGTCGCCCTGCACCACCACCGCGTTCATCGCGCCTTCGACGTTGGCGATCAGGCGCTTGGCAGGCACCAGCGTGGGGTGCACACGCAGCTCGATGCCGCCCACGTCGTCGCGCCGCTTGGTGATGCCCAGCAGCTTGATGCGGTAGCCCAACTGCTCGGCGTAGCGGATGTCGGCGGTCTGCAGCCTGGTGATGCCCTCCACATGCGCCCGGTCGAACTGCACCGGCGTGCCGAAGGCGATCGCGCTCATGATGCTGGCCTTGTGCGCGGCATCCACGCCCTCGATGTCGAAGGTGGGGTCGGCCTCGGCGTAACCCAGGCGCTGGGCTTCCTTCAGCACCACGCCGAAGTCCAGCCCCTTGTCGCGCATCTCCGAGAGGATGAAGTTGGTGGTGCCGTTGATGATGCCGGCGATCCACTCGATGCGGTTGGCCGTCAGCCCCTCGCGCAGCGCCTTGATGATCGG
>JAURXG010000094.1 GCA_030654555.1 Aquabacterium sp. | reverse complement strand
CACGCTGGACGAACTGGGCGTGCCCGCCTTGAGTGCCGCTTTGCCGGCAGGCGGCGAGCGAGCGGCCAGGGCCACGCTGGAGAGTTTTCTCGCGGGCCGCGGCCGTGACTACCGCCGTGCGATGTCCAGCCCGCTCACCGCCGCCGAGGGCTGCAGCCGGCTCAGCGCGCACCTGGCCTTCGGCACGATCTCGATGCGCTGCGTGCACCAGGCCACCGAAGCGCGCATCGCTGCCACGCCCGATCGCAGCCTGGCCTATGGCTTGCGCGGTTTTGCCAGCCGCCTGCGCTGGCACTGCCACTTCATGCAGAAGCTCGAAGACGAGCCCGCCATCGAGTGGCGCAACGTGGCGCGCACGGCCGATGGCCTGCGGCCGGGCGACGGCGTGCACGAGGGCGCCATTCACCGCGAGCGGTTCGACGCCTGGGCCGAAGGCCGCACCGGCTACCCCATGGTCGACGCCTGCATGCGCCAGCTGCGCGCCACCGGTTGGCTCAACTTCCGCATGCGCGCGATGCTGGTGAGCTTTTCTGCGTATCACCTGTGGCAACACTGGCGCGAGCCAGGGCTGTTCCTCGCGCGGCAGTTCCTGGACTTCGAGCCGGGCATCCACTGGTGCCAGATGCAGATGCAGTCGGGCACCACCGGCATCAACACGCTGCGCATCTACTCGCCGGCCAAGCAGGCGCTGGATCACGACCCCCAAGGGCAGTACGTCCGGCAATGGGTGCCGGAGCTCGGCAGCGCCGCCTACCCGACGCCGATCGTCGACGAACGCAGCGCGGTGGCCGCCGCCAAGCAGCAGCTCTACGGCCTGCGCCAGACGCCCCAGGCCCGCGACGAGGCCGGCGCCATCCAGCACAAGCACGGATCACGCAAGAGCGGCCTGCCGCCGTCGGGCAGCAGGCGCGGCTTGCCGATGTCTGGCAGTCAACCCGGCAGGCCGTCGCGCAGTCCGTCCCGCCAACGGGCTCGGGGCATCCCCCCGCCCGACGATGGGCAGGGCCAGTTGTTCTGATCGCGCCCGGGGCGGGTCACGCCCGCGCCGGCGGCACCAGGGCCAGCCGCAAGGCCGCGGCGCAGCAGGCCATCGCCGCCCACTGGGTGGGGCCCAGCGGCTCGCCGTGCAGCAGCGCGCCCACCACCATCGCCACCACCGGCACCAGGATGGCCGACAGCCCCGCCACCGAGGCCGGCAGCAGGCCGACGATCGCAAACCACGCGGCGTTGCCGATGGCCATGGGCACCAGCGCGATGTAGACGATCAGCCCGATGGTGAACCACGAGGGCATCCCCCAGGGGCCGGCCGGCGCCAGCCACCACGCGCCCACCGCGGTGGGCACGGCCGTGACCAGCAACTGCCAGCCCGACAGCACCAGCGGATGCACGCCGACATTGCCGCGCTTGAGGATCAAGGTGCCCACCGCCCAGCCGATGCCCGCCAGCAGCCCCAGCGCCACCCCCAGCGGTGCCTGCGCATAGACGCCCAGGCTGCGCCAGGCCAGCAGGCCCACCGCGGCGGCGCCCAGCGCCAGCGCCAGCAACAGGCGCGGGCCCAGCTTCTCGCCCAGCACCGCCCAGCCGATCAGCGCGGCCCACAGCGGCATCGTGAAGCCCAGCACCGCCGCCTGGCCCGAGGGGATCATGGTGGCGGCGTAGGTGCTGGCGATGTTCCACAGCAGCAGGTAGCACACCGTGGCCAGGCCCACCGTCGCCCAGTGCTTGCGCGGGATGTCGAGTGACAGGCCACGCGCGCGCGCCACCGCCAGCAGGGTGATGCCGGCGATGAACACGCCCACCGCGCGGAAGGTCCACACCGACACCTCGCGCACCACCAGCGGAAACAGCGACCAGTTGGTGCCCCACACCAGCGTGATCACCGCCAGCAACACCAGCGCACGGGGCGGAATGCGATCATGGGCAACAGGGGCGGTGGTAGGCATCGGGCGCGGCGCCGGGCCGCTGAGTGCCCGCAGGATGAGTCGAGCGCCGAGTATCCTCGGCGCGGCCGATCCGCCCTCGGCGCCGCTGCACACCGACTGTGCCGGCTTGCAGGCGGCACCGGCGCCTCGATGAACACCGCCTTGTGCCGCACACCGGCTGCCCGATGACCCCACCCGACCCCGCACGACCCCGCGCCGCCAGCCCCGGGCTGCACCTGCTGACGCAGCAGTTTGCCGGCCCCGGCCGGTTGCAGGGCATCGGGCTGCGGCCCGGTCGCGGGCTGGCGATGCGGGCGGTGGACCAGGTCCAGGCGCTGGCCGGCCACGGGCTGGTCGGCGACCGATCGGTGCGGGCCGGCGCCGCCGGCGGCGGCAAGCGGCAGGTCACGCTGATCCAGGCCGAGCACCTGCCGGCGATCGCTGCGCTGGCCGGCGGGCGCTGGCCGGCCGATGGCGTGGATGCGCTGGCCTTGCGCCGCAACCTGGTGGTCTCGGGGCTGAACCTGCTGGCCGCACGCACGCTGTTCAAGCAGCTGCCGCTGGTGCTGCGCCTGGGCGCGCCAGGCGCGGCAGCGGCCGACGAGGTGGTGCTGGAGGTCACCGGGCCCTGCGAGCCCTGCTCGAAGATGGAGGCGCTGCTGGGCCCCGGCGGCTACAACGCGATGCGCGGCCACGGCGGAGTCACCGCGCGGGTGCTGCAGGGCGGGGTGCTGCGCCTGGGCGACGCGGTGGTGTGCGTGCCGGCCAGCGCCGCCTGAACCCGTTCAGCCGTTCAGCCGTTCAGCCGTTCAGCCGAGAGGCCAGAGCACCGCCACCACGTGGCAGGCGCTGCCACCCATCACGAACAGGTGCCAGACGAAGTGGGCGTAGCGGATGCGGTGGTCGAGCATGAACACCACCGCGCCCAGCGTGTAGCTCAAGCCGCCCGCCACCAGCCAGGCCAGCCCGGCACCCGGCAGGCGCTCGACCAGCGGCGCCACCGCGATCAGCGCCACCCAGCCCAGCGCCACGTACAGCCCGGTCGACCACCACGGATGCCGCAACCGGTTGAACAGCTTGCCGACGATGCCGAAGGTGGCCGCGCTCCAGACGATGCCGAACAGCGTCCAGCCCCAGGCACCGCGCAGCACGCCCAGCAGGTAGGGCATGTAGCTGCCGGCGATGAACAGGTAGATCGCCGCGTGGTCGAGCCGGTTGAACCAGCGCTTGGCGCGGCCGCGGGGCAGGGCGTGGTACAGCGTCGAGACGCCGTAGAGCACGATCATCGTGGCCGCAAAGAGGCTGGCGGCCACCACCTCGGCGGCACCGCCGCGCTGCAGCGCCCGGCCCACCAGCAGCGGCAGGCTGGCCACCGCCAGCAGGCAGGCAGCGCCGTGGCTGACGGCGTTGGCGATCTCCTCGCCCAGCGTCTGCGGGCGGTCCACCGCGGCCGTCATGGGGTGCAGCGCCGCCCGGTGCCGGCGTCGGGCGGATCGAGCCGACGCGGCCTCAACGGCAACTGCAGGATCCGCAGCACGAGCTGCCGGCGCCGGCCGGCTCGCCGCCGAACCCGAGCTGCGTGATGCGCACGCGCCAGAGCACCGGGCCGGCCTCGAGGTATTCCCAGCGGAACTTGCCCGGGCGGGTGCTTTCGAACTGCCGGTTCAGCGGCACCGGGTCGTGGTCGTTGACCAGCACCAGCGCCGCGCCCAGCGGCAGGCTGTCGAAGGTGCTGAAGATCAGCGGGTGGCGCTGCGGCGGCGCCACGGTGCGCACGTCGATCACGTGAAGGGGTTCGGCAAGCTGGGTCATGGGGGTGCTTCGCAGCGGTTGAACAAGGCCGCCAGACTAGGCCCCACCCGCCCCCCTGTCCTTGAACCGGGACAAGGTTTTCAGGATCAGGCCGCCGGCTCGGGCGGTTGCAGGCAGATCGTCACCAGCGCCGTGGCATCGGCCAGCGCCAGCAGCGCATGCGGCGTGCCGGCAGCCAGGTGCACCAGCTGGCCGGGTTGCAGCCGCTGCCGAGCACCGGGCGTCGACAGCTCGATCTCGCCCTCGATGCACAGCAGCGTGATCTCGCCTCGGGTGGTGTGCTCGCGCAGCGACTTGCCGGCGCCCAGCACCAGGCGCGCCAGCTCCAGCTGCTGGCCCTTGATCAAGGCGGTGGTGCGGCTGCCGGGCAGCGCGGCGCCCAGTGGTTGCAGATCGATCACATCACCGAAGGCGGCGTGGGTCTGGGCCATGGTGGTTCTCCCGGAACAGGCGCCGATTCTGCGCCGCCGTGGCAGTGCCCGCCAGTCAATCCATCTGCGTGACGAACTTGGTCACCAGGTAGCCGTCGAAGGTCTCGCTGCCGCCCTCGCTGCCGATGCCGCTGTCCTTGATGCCGCCGAACGGCGTCTCGGGCAGCGCCTGGCCGAAGTGGTTGATGTTGACCAGGCCGGCCTGGAGGCCGTTCTGGATCTTCAGCGCGTTCTTCGTCGAGCCGGTGAAGGCATACGACGACAGCCCGAACGGCAGGCTGTTGGCGCGCGCCAGCGCCTCGTCCAGATCCTTGAACGGCACGCAGGCGGCGATCGGGCCGAAGGGCTCGGCGTTCATCACCTGGCTGCCGGCGGCCAGGCCGGTCAGCACGGTGGGCGCGAAGAAGTGGCCGGCGCTGCCGATGCGCTCGCCGCCGGTCTCGATCGTGGCACCGGTGGCCACCGCGTCGGCCACCAGCGATTCCATCACCGGCAGGCGGCGGGCATGCGCCAGCGGGCCCATCTTGCTGTCGGCTTCGAGCCCCGGACCGACCTTGATCTGGCGCGTCGCGGCGATGAAGCGCGCCATGAAGCGGTCGTACACCGCCTGCTGCACGAAGAAGCGCGTGGGCGACACGCACACCTGGCCGGCGTTGGTGAACTTCAGCGCCGACAGCAAGTCGGCCGCACGCTCGGCATCGCAGTCGTCGCAGACGATCACCGGCGAGTGCCCGCCCAGCTCCATCGTCATCCGCTTCATGTGCGCACCCGCCAGCGCCGCCAGCTGCTTGCCCACCGGCACCGACCCGGTGAACGAGACCTTGCGCACGAGGGGCGAGCCGATCAGGTGCTGCGACACCTCGTGCGGCACGCCCCACACCACGTTGAGCACGCCCGGCGGCAGGCCGGCGTCGTGGAACATGCGGGCGATGGCCACCACCGCGCTGGGCGTGTCCTCGGGCCCCTTGATGACGATGGTGCAGCCCGCGCCGATGGCCGCGGCGATCTTGCGGATGGCCTGGTTGTACGGAAAGTTCCAGGGCGTGAAGGCCGCCACCACGCCGATCGGCTCACGCAGCACCAGCTGGCGCACGTTGGGCAGGCGCGGCGGGATCACCCGGCCGTAGATGCGCCGGCATTCCTCGGCATGCCAGTCGCAGTGGTCGGCGCAGCGCGTCACCTCGCCCAGCGCCTCGGCCAGCGGCTTGCCCTGGTCGAGCGTGATGCCGCGGGCGATCGCCGGCGCGCGCTCGCGGGTGAGATCACCCACGCGGCGCAGGATGCGGCTGCGCTCCATCGGCGAGCTGAGCTTCCAGCTGTCGAAGGCACGGGCGGCGGCGGCCAGCGCGCGGTCCAGGTCGGCCGGCGTGGCATGCGGCAGGCCGGCCAGGCGCTCGCCGGTGGCGGGGTTGGTCACGTCCTGTTCGCGCCGGCCCTCGCCCTGCAGGAACTGGCCGTCGATGTAGAGGCAGAGGTCTTCGTACATGCTCGCTCCGTGGGTGGCGCCGGCTTCAGCGGATGAACTGGTCCACGTAGCCCTCGCCCAGCCCGCAGGCGGCATAGTGCCGGCGGCACATCGTGATCTTGGTGAACACGTCCTCGTAGCCCGTGGTCTGGCCGGCCTCGTCGACGTAGATCATCGCGCCGTGGATGTTGAAGAAGGTGATCATCTCGGGCACCGTGCCTTTGCCGTCATCGACCAGGTCGTCGACCACCAGCGTGTGGATCTCGCCCGGCGGCTCGTAGACGAAGGCGCCCTGGCGCGCCACCCAGTCGTGCTCCAGGTAGCGCCAGGCGCCGCGGATCACGTAGCCCGTCACCCACGACGGATGGATGTGGCGCGACAGCACGCCCGACTTGCGCACCCGCAGCAGGTTGCACCAGCTGCCGGTCACGGTGTTGAGCAGCAACGGGCGAAACCACACGTCGGGCGCCTGCGGCACCCACACGCGTTCGTCGTCGGGGATGGCCTGGATGGCGATCTCGGGCTGGATTCCGGGCAGTTGCACGATCATGGTCGGGGCTTTCGGTGGATGAAGAAGTCGCTCAGCTGACGAGGTAGCCGCCGTCCACCGGCAGCACCACGCCGGTGACGAAACGGGCGGCCGGGCTGCACAGGAACAGCACCGGGCCGGCCACGTCCTCGGGCGTGCCCCAGCGGCCCAGCGGCGTGCGCGCCAGGATGGGCGCGGCGCGCACCGGGTCGTCCTGCAGCGGCTGGGTCAGCGGCGTGGCGATCCAGCCCGGCGCCACCGCGTTGACGCGGATGCCCTCGGCGGCGTAGGCGATGGCCAGCGACTTGGTCAGCTGCGCCACGCCGCCCTTGCTGGCGCTGTAGCCCGGCACCAGGCCGCCGCCGAAGAAGCTCAGCATCGACGCGGTGTTGACGATGCAGCCGCGCCGCTGTGCCAGCCCGGCGCGGGCCGCGGCGCACAGCCGCATCGTGCCGGTGAGGTTGATGTCGATGACGTCGGCAAAGGCCTCGGGATCGTGTTCGGCGCCGCGGCGGATCACGCCGGCGCAGTTCACCAGCACGTCCAGCGGCCCCAGGCCGTCGACCAGCGCGCGCACGGCCGCGCCGTCGCGCACGTCGAGCTGGGCGTGGGTGATGCCGGCCGCGCCATCGGTGTCGCGGGCGGCGGCCACCTCGGCGGCGGTGGCCCCGGTGGCGGTGACGCTGTCACCACGTTCGGCAAACGCCCGCGCGATGGCCGCGCCGATGCCGCTGGTGCCGCCGCTGATCAGCACCCGGCCGGGTGGGTGCGGCGTTGGCGTGGCAGGCGTGGGGTTCATGGTCGTATCCGTGGCATCGAGTCCGCTAGGTTAGCCGAGCGTGCGGCCGGCGCGGTGCGGCGCAAGACCCACCCTGGCGCTTCACCGGATTGCGGCGGGCGGGCGTGGCGTGGATGCTGTGGGCCGTCAACCCACCGGAGATCCAAGACATGACGTCCCGCCGAACCTTCGTCGCCCTCGCGGCTGCAGCCTGGCTGGCCTCGGGCGCTGCCTGGTCCCAGGGCTACCCCAGCCGGCCCATCACGCTGGTGGTGCCGTTTGCCGCCGGCGGCCCCACCGACGTCGTGGCCCGCGCGCTGAGCGTGCCGATGGCCAAGGCGCTGGGCCAGACCGTGGTGGTCGAGAACAAGGTGGGTGCCGGGGGTACCGTCGCCGCCGGCACGGTGGCGCGCGCGGCGCCCGATGGCTACACCTTCCTGATCCACCACAACGGCATGGCCACCGCCCCGGCGCTGTACCGCAAGCTGGCCTACAACCCTGTGACCGATTTCGAACACGTCGGCAACGTGGTGGACGTGCCCA
Organism: Aquabacterium sp.; assembly: GCA_030654555.1. Lineage (GTDB taxonomy): Bacteria > Pseudomonadota > Gammaproteobacteria > Burkholderiales > Burkholderiaceae_C > Pseudaquabacterium. The sequence goes on along the minus strand of JAURXG010000094.1, from coordinate 239 downwards.
TGACGCTGATCGCAAAGAAGGACCTGCCGCCCAAGAACGTGGCGGAACTGATTCCCTTCGTCAAGGCCAACGCGGCCAAGATCAACCTGGCCAACGCCGGCCTGGGCGCGGTGTCGCACCTGTGCGGCACGCTGTTCCAGCAGTCGCTGGGCGTGACGCTGACCACGGTGCCGTTCCAGGGCACCGGCCCGGCGCTCAATGCGCTGCTGGGCGGCCAGGTCGACCTGCTGTGCGACCAG
>JAURXG010000089.1 GCA_030654555.1 Aquabacterium sp. | reverse complement strand
ACCACCGGCATGGCCAACCCCGCGCAGGTGCGGCGGCTGTTCAACCGGGTGCGCGCGGCCATCGGCGACAAGACCGGCGCGGCGCACCTGCACAACACCCGCGGCCTGGGCCTGGCCAACTGCCTGGCCGCCTACGACGTGGGGGTGCGCACCTTCGACGCCTCGCAGGGCGGGCTGGGCGGCTGCCCCTATGCGCCGGGCGCCTCGGGCAACGTGGTCACCGAGGACCTGGTGTACCTGTTCGAGGCCATGGGCGTGGCCACCGGCGTCGACCTGCACCGGCTGGTGGCGGCACGCAGCCACCTGCACGCCGGCCTGCCCGGCGAGCCGCTGTACGGCATGGTGCCCGAGGCCGGGCTGGCGCCGGGCTTCGTCTACGCCGATGGCCGCCAGCCCGACGGCACGGCGCTGCGGCAATCCACGCCGGGGGCCGGCGCGTGAGCGAGCATCCGCCACTGCCCTTGAGCGGCATCCGGGTGATCGAGTTCACCCACATGGTGATGGGCCCGACCTGCGGCATGATCCTGGCCGACCTGGGCGCCGAGGTCATCAAGGTCGAGCCGCTGGCCGGCGACAGCACGCGCCGGCTGCTCGGATCGGGTGCCGGCTTCTTCGCCCAGTTCAACCGCAACAAGCAGAGCCTGGCGGTGGACGCGAAGGACCCGCGCGGCCGCGAGATCGTGCTGCGGCTGGTGGCGCAGGCCGACGTGTTCAGCGAGAACTTCAAGGCCGGCACGATGGACCAGCTGGGCCTGGGCTGGCCCGCGCTGCAGGCGCTGAACCCGCGGCTGGTCTATGTCTCGCACAAGGGCTTCCTGCCCGGCCCCTACGAGCAGCGCACCGCGCTCGACGAGGTGGTGCAGATGATGGGCGGGCTGGCCTACATGACCGGGCCCGAGGGCCGGCCGCTGCGCGCGGGCAGCAGCGTCAACGACATCATGGGCGGCATGTTCGGCGCCATCGGCGCGCTGGCCGCACTGCAGCAGCGCGCGCGCACCGGCCGCGGCAGCGAGGTGCAGAGCGCGCTGTTCGAGAACAACGTGCTGCTGGTGGCGCAGCACATGATGCAGTTCGCCGTCACCGGCCAGCCGGCCGCACCGATGCCCAGCCGCATCAGCGCCTGGGGTCTGTACGACGTGTTCACGGTGAAGGATGGCGAGCAGATCTTCCTGGCCGCGGTCAGCGACACCCAGTGGGCGCTGCTGTGCCGCGAGTTCGGCTTCGACGACCTGGCGGCCGATGCCCGGCTGGCCGGCAACAACCTGCGGGTGCAGGCCCGCGACTGGATGATGCCGCTGCTGCGCGAGCGGCTGGGCGGGCTGTCCGCAGCCGAGCTGGGCCAGCGCTTCGAGCGCATCGGCCTGCCCTATGCACCGATCACCCGGCCGCAGGACCTGTTCGACGATCCGCACCTGCGCGCCACCGGCGGCCTGGCGCCGGTGCGGGTGCCGGCCGATGGCAGCGCGGCCGGGCGGGTGATCGAGACCCGATCGGCGCTGCTGCCACTGACCCTCGACGGCCGGCGCCTGCCGCTGCGCCAGGGGCCGCCGGCACTGGGCGAGCACACCGCGGCCCTGCTGTCGGGGCTGGGCTATGGCGACGGCGAGATCGCCTCGCTGCTGCAGGCCGGCGTGATCGGCGCGCCGCAGGCGCCCCCCGGCGGCTGACTACCAGCAGGCCAGCAGCCGGCCCTTGACCACCTTGCTGGGCCACTGCTTGAGCGCGCGGTTGCCCTGGGCGATGCAGTCGCCGCTGCGGATGTCGAACTGCCACTGGTGCTTGGGACAGGTGAGCGTGCAGCCGTCGAGCGCGAGGTCGGGGATGTTGGTGGTCTGGTGCGGGCAGCGGCTGTCGTAGACACGCCATTCGCCCTCGCTGCGGTGCACGAACAGCCCGCGGCCGTCGCAGTCCACGCGCTGCGTGCTGCCCACCTTGAAGCCCTTGGTGGCCATCACGTCGTGCCATTCACCGGCCGAGCCCAGCGCCCCGGGCTGGAACTCGGGCAGGTCGAGCGCGAGGATGATGTCCACCGCCCACACGATCTTGGCCAGCCCCAGCATCGGAAACGCCATCAGCAGCGCGTCCAGCACCTCGGCCGGCGTGCAGCCCTCGCGCAGTGCGCGCCCCAGGTACTGCTTGAAGCCGCGCTCGGTCTGCGCGTGCACCTTGCTGATCACTGAGATCAGGTTGCGCGTCTTCGGGTCGAGCTGGGTGCCGCAGGCCTTGAGGAAGGCGAAGTAGTGGCCAACCGCATCGGGCCGGGCCTTGACCAGGTAGTTGAGGGCGTCGCTCATGGGGTGGCAGCCTACACGGGATTGGGGTTCACGGGCACCCGCACCGCGCAGCGCGACCGGTCGCGCTCGCGTGCACGCCGTCAGCCCTTCTTCAGGACGAAGACGTAGCGGCCGTCCTGCTCGCCCGACGACAACAGCGGATTGCCCGTCTGCTCGGCAAACGCCGCCATGTCGCTGAGCGATCCGGCATCGGTGGACAGCACACGCAACAGCTGGCCGGGCTGCATGCCCGCCAGCGCCTTCTTCGTCTTGACGATCGGCAGCGGGCAGGCCAGCCCGGATGCGTCGAGATCCTTGTCGATATTCATGCTCGTCTCCTGGGCGTGCAAAGCGCCCGCCCTGCGGGATCGGCGGGTTCGCGTCATGCCCGTGGCTCGGACGGCATTGTGCCGGCAGCCGGCCCGGCTGCAGGCGGGCAGCCGGGCCGGCACAATGGCAGCGAATTGACGGAGACCCCCATGGACAGCGCCGCCTTGTCGACCGACGAGCCCCCCTTCGACCGCAGCAAGCTCGAGATCAGCCTGGCCAGTGCGATGGAGTTGTGCCAGCTGGGCCTGGGCACGATGGTCGACATCCGCCAGAACTTCGAGATCAAGCTCAAGGGCGCGATCCCCGGCACGGTGCACATCCCGCTGTTCGAGGTGAAGCTGCTGCTGGGCCATGCGCTGACCGAGGACGAGCAGGACGTGCTCGATGCCGGGCAGCCGTCCGACCTGGACGCCAAGGACTTCTTCTCGATGGTCAACGACCTGCACCATGTGCAGGACCACATCGTGCTGTGCATCTGCAACAGCGGGCGGCGCAGCCTCTACGCGGCCGACCTGCTGCGCTCGCTGGGCTACCCGCGCGCGCTGTCGGTGGCCGGCGGCTTCCAGGCCTGGAAGAAGCTGCAGGCGCCGCCACCGGGCTGATCGCGGGCGGCAGCGCCGGGCGGCGCTCAGGTGATGGGCGCCGGGTTGAACAGCACCAGCGCGTTGTGCAGCCGCCAGTGCTCGGCCCAGGTCTTCTTGCGGCCGCTGGCCACCTCGAGCATCAGGCGGAACAGCTCCCAGCCCACGTCCTCGATCGTGGCGCTGCCGTCGGTGATGGTGCCGGCATTCACGTCCATCAGGTCGTGCCAGCGGCGCGCCAGATCGCTGCGGGTGGCCACCTTGATCACCGGCACCGCGGCCAGGCCATAGGGCGTGCCGCGGCCGGTGGTGAAGACGTGCAGGTTCATGCCCGCCGCCAGTTGCAGGGTGCCGCAGATGAAGTCGCTGGCCGGCGTGGCGGCGTAGGTCAGGCCCTTGGCGCGGAGCTTCTCGCCCGGTGCCAGCACGTTCGAGATCGGCGCCGACCCTGACTTGACGATCGAGCCCATCGCCTTCTCGACGATGTTGGACAGGCCGCCCTGCTTGTTGCCCGGCGTGGTGTTGGCGCTGCGGTCGGCGTGGCCGCGCTGCAGG
>JAURXG010000088.1 GCA_030654555.1 Aquabacterium sp. | reverse complement strand
GGCCGCCCCGCCGAGCCCCAGGCGCCGGCGCCCCTGCAGGCACATGCGGGCGCCGCAGCAGCCGCTGCGCCCGCAGCGGGTCACGGCGCAGCGCCGCCGGCGCCCCTGCCCCCCGCCAGCACACCGCCGGCGCCGATGTGGGCAGGCGACACCGCCATGGCCAGCCGCTCGCTCGAGGAGATGGAGATCGACGCCATCCGCCGCGCGGTGGACGCGGCCGGCGGCAACATCTCCGAGGCCTCCAAGCGCCTGGGCATCAGCCGCAACACCATCTACCGCAAGCTGCGCTGGAACCACAAGGCGTGAGGTGATGCACCCCCTGCGGCCTTCGGCCGCCCCCTCCAGGGGGCAACGCCGGCGGCCCGGCAGCGCCGGCTCCGCGGCGTTCGCTGGCATCTGGCCACTCGCGAGCCCGCAGGGGCTCGCTCGGTCCGGCCTCAAGTGCTTGCCCGCAAGCATGCGGGCAGATCCCTCGGCAGGCACTCGCGAGCCCGCAGGGGCTCGCTCGGTCCGGCCTCAGCGCGGCGGGGCGGCCAGCACTTCGGGCTCGACCTGGCGCCAGGCGCGCTGCCAGTTGAAACCATGCCAGGGATGCGCCTGCCAGCCCGCGGGCAGGCCGGGCCAGGCCGGTGCCGGCGCGGCCTCGTCGTCGCCGCGGGCCACCGCGGCCCGGGCTTCATCGAGCAGGCCGGACCAGTAGGCCGCCTGCCGTGCCGGCGCGTCGGCGCCCATCACCGGGCCCTGCTCGCCGATGAAGCGCGCCGCCGGCCCGTCGGCCGCTGCCAGCGTGGCCAGGCGCTGGCTGGCCTGCAGCAGCAACGCCAGATCGGCGTCGCGGCCGTCGGCGGGGCCCTCGCCCTGCAAGAGGCCGTGCGCCACCCACAGCGGCCCCCGCGGCGCCCCGCTGGCCGCCGGGCGCAGGCGCCAGACGGTGATCCAGCGGCCCTCGGCGCGCGGCAGCCGCCACCAGTCGAACGGGCCCAGCCGGCCGCGCTCGCCCTGCAGCAGCCGCTCGGGCAGGTCGATCGGATCATCCCCCAGGTCCGACGCCGCGCCCTGCAGGCGCTCGCGCAGGCGCTCGACGCAATGCGGGCACTGCTGGTCCATGGCCTGCGCCACGCTGGCATGCGCCCAGTGCCGCACCGGGCCCGACGGCCGCAGACCGGCCACGCCCAGCACCAGTTCGGGCCGCGCCCAGGGGCTGATCACGTCGGTGATGGACAGCCCCAGCCTGACGCGCACCTGGCAGGCCAGCGCCCGGCCCCAGGCGGGCGAGGGCCCGCTGCCCAGCGCCCACAAGCGCGCCGCCCGACCCTGGCCCTGGCGCGCCAGCACGATGTTCGACACCTGCCCGCGATTGAGGCCGTCGCTCTCGCCCGGCGCCGCCGGCACCCACCACCACCCGGGCGCCAGCGGCAGCACACGCAGCGCCGGGCCGGGGCAGGCGGCGAACCCCATCGACGGCATGGCCAGCACCAGCAGCCACAGCGCCGGTCGCCACGGCCGACGCCAGAACCAGGGTTGACCCTGTGTCACGATGTCGCAGCCCTGGCACAAGGTGTCACAAGACCAGCGCACCGCCGCCGGCACGCCCGGGGCGCGGCCGCCAAGGCGCGGCAAGGCGCGGGGCGGCATGTGTCTTGCTGCAGGCTGACGAAATTGCGCACCCGGCCGTTGCCGGGCGCCGCCAAATCAACACGAGGGAAATCGCAGCCCATGAGCCATCTTGCCCCAAGGCCAGCCCGGACCGGCCGGCCCACGCCCCCAGCCGCACGCCGCTTGTGAAGATCGTGATCCTGCGCGGTGGCGCCCCGCGACGGCGGCGCCGTGACATCGGCCTTGCCGGCGCCGGTTCCACGCGCGAGCGCGGCGTGATGGCGCTGGGCAACGGCAGCGGCCGCTGGGTGCTGGTGAACATGTCGCCCGCCGTGGCGCACCAGCTCGACAGCGACCCGCGGCTCGACAGCCACCCGGGGCTGGCCGAGGCCGAGGTGCGCGCGGTGGTGCTGACCGATGCGCAGGTCGACCACGTGGGCGGCCTGCTCAGCCTGCGCGATGGCGCCCCGATCGACCTGTACGCCACGCCGGCGGTGTTCGAGCAGCTCACCACCGCGCTGCCGGTGCTGCCGGTGCTGCAGCACTACTGCGGCGTGCACTGGCACGTGGTGCCGGTGGCGGGTGACCGGCGGGTGGCCTCGTTCCGGGTGGACGGCCTGCCCACGCTGGAATTCACCGCCCTGGCCACGCAATGCCCGGCGCCGCCGCACCTGGCCCAGGGCGGCGAGGGCCCGAGCGTGGGCGACAGCATCGCGCTGGCCGTGCGTGACCTGGCCACCGGGCAGCGCATGTTCTGCGCGCCCGGGCTGGCGCAGATCGGCGCGACCGAGTTCGAGTGGATGCGCGAGGCCGACTGCCTGCTGCTGGACAACCCGCTGCCCGAGGGCGGCCCCGATGCCGACGCCGGCACCGAGGCGCCGGGCGCGCGCGCCGAGGCCCAGCTGTGGCTGGACCTGCTGCGCGACATGCCGGCGCGGCACAAGGTGCTGTTCGGCCAGGCGCCGGCCGGCGCCGGCGGCCGCGACTGGGCCGCGCAGGGCATCGCGCTGGCCTACGACGGCATGGCGATCGAGCTGTGACCCGCTTCCGCGTGCACCGCAAGCCCCGGACATTCCGCAGGTTTGCGTCGACGGGCGCAGCGGCTACAAACGCCGCTGCATGAGCGCCCTGCCCCCCACCCCGCCCACCACGGCTGCTGCCCCGCGCCTGCAGATCACCGACCTGGTCAAACGCTACGGTGCACGCGCCGCGCTCGATCACCTGACGTTCGACCTGCAACCCGGCTGCTTTGCCGCGCTGCTGGGGCCCAACGGCGCGGGCAAGTCCACGCTGTTCCAGGTGCTGACCGGCCTGTTCGCGGCCGATGCCGGCGAGGTGCGTGTCGACGGCCACTCGCTGCGCGGCAGCGCGGTGGCCGCGCTGCGCCACATCGGCGTGGTGTTCCAGGCGATGTCGCTGGACCTCGACCTGAGCGTGTCGCGCAACCTGCGCTTCCACGCCGACCTGCACGGGCTGCCGCGCGCCCTGGCGCAGCAGCGCATCGCCGAAGGCTGCGCCGCCGCCGGCCTGGGCCAGGACCTGGACCGCCTGGTGCGCGAGCTGTCGGGCGGCAACCGCCGCAAGGTCGAGCTGGTGCGTGCGCTGCTGCACCGGCCCGGCCTGGTGCTGATGGACGAGCCCACCGTGGGCCTCGACCCCAAGAGCCGGCGCGACCTGCGCGAGGCCATCCACCAGGACGTGCGCCAGCGCGGCAGCAGCGTGCTGTGGGCCACCCACCTGGTCGAGGAGGCCGAGGCCGCCGACCGGGTGCTGGTGCTGCACCAGGGCCGATTGCTGGCCGACGGCACGCCCGCCGCCGTGGCCGCCGCGCTGGGCGGCGGCACATTGGAAGAGGCGTTCATCCGGGCCACCGCCCGATGACCCCGCCGACTTTCAACCCCCACCCCGAGCCGAGAGTTCCCCGATGACGACGTCCCGCTTTCGTTCCTGCGTGCTCGCCCTGGCCTGGGCCGCCGCCCTGCCGCTCGCCCAGGCCCAGGGCGTGGCCTATGTGTCCAGCGAGAAGGACAACGCGCTGACCATCGTCGACCTCAAGACCCTGGCCGTCACCGGCACGCTGGCCACCTGCAAGCGCCCGCGCCACCTGCAGCGCAGCGCCGATGGCAAGCAGATGCTGGTGGCCTGCACCGATTCGAACCAGGCCGACCTGATCGACCTGGCCACGCGCCAATCGGTCGGCAAGCTGCCGCTGGGCGCCGAGCCCGAGGCCTTCGACCTGTCGCCCGACGGCAAGACGATCTACGTGTCCAACGAGGACGAGGGCGCGCTGAGCTTCATCGACGTGGCCAGCGGCAAGCTGATCCGCAGCGTCGAGGTGGGCAAGGAGCCCGAGGGCGTGAAGGTCTCGCCCGACGGCAAGACCGTGTGGGTGACCTCCGAGGTGGCCAGCCTGGTGCACGTGATCGACACCGCCAGCGGCAAGGTGACGAAGAACGTCAAGGTGGGCAAGCGCCCGCGCCGCTTTGCGCTGACGCCCGACGGCGCCCAGCTGTGGGTGACCAACGAGCTGGCCGCCAGCGTGACCATCCTGTCGACGCAGGACTACCGCACGCTGGGCACGCTGAAGTTCGAGGTCAAGGGCGCCCGCGCGGCCGACATCACGCCGGTGGGCATCACCATGACGCGCGACGGCAAGCGCGCCTTCGTCGCGCTGGGCAAGGCCAACCACGTGGCCTTCGTCGACGTGGCCGCGCGCAAGGTGACCGACCTGGTGCTGGTGGGCAAGCGCGCCTGGAACGTGACGCTGGACAAGGCCGAGGCCCGGCTCTACGTCGTCAACGGCCTGAGCGACGACCTGACGGTGGTCGACGTGGCCGCGGCCAAGTCGCTCAAGAGCATCCCGGTGGGCCGCGTGCCCTACATGGCGCTGGTGGTCGAATGAGCGATCCCGCCCGCGGCGTTGCCAGCCGGCCACCGCGCCGGGCCCTGCGTGCGCTGGCGCTGGGCACGGCCCTCGCCGCCACGCTGGGCGTGGGCAGCGGCTGGGCCGCCAGCTTCAAGGCCACGCTGCTGCTGCGCGACGACGATCCGCGGCTCGAGCGCAGCCGCGTCGAGCGCCCGGCGCTGGGCCACCCCGGCGGGCCGGTGGCCACGGCGCTGGACCTGGCGCTGAAGGACTCGAAGCTCGAACTCGACGCCGAGGGTGCGGCGCTGGTGCTCGACACCGTCAAGGTGGGCTCGGCCGCCGCCGCGCGTGATGCCGCCGCCAGGGCCGAGAAGGCCGGCGCCGTGGCCCTGCTGGCCGACCTGCCCGCCGATTGGCTGCTGGCCGCCGCCGATGGGGCGAAGCTGCCGCTGCTGAACCTGGGCGACACGTCCGACCGGCTGCGCGAGCGCGACTGCCGCGCGCGCCTGCTTCATGTGGCGCCCAGCGAACGCATGCGCGCCGACGCGCTGGCGCAGACGCTGGCGCAGCGCCGCTGGCTCAGCGTGCTGCTGCTCACCGGCCCCGGCGACGCCGACCGCGAGCGCAGCGCCACCGCGCAGGGCGCGATCAAGCGCTACGGCCTGAAGCTGGCCGGCAGCAAGCCCTTCAAGCTGTCGGCCGACCCGCGCGAGCGCGATCTGGCCAACCCGTTGCTGCTGACCCAGGGGGCCTACGACGTGGTCTGGGTGGTCGACAGCGACGGCGAGTTCGCCCGCACCCTGCCCTACCGCACCGTGCTGCCGCGGCCGGTGGTGGGCGACGCCGGGCTGGTGGCGCTGGCCTGGGCGGCCAGCTTCGAGCGCTTCGGCGCGCCGCAGGTCTCGCGCCGCTTTGCCAAGGCCGCCGGCCGGCCGATGCAGGGCGCCGACTGGGCCGCCTGGCTGGCGGGCAAGGCGCTGGTGGCCGCCGCGGTGGCCGCGCCCAAGGGCCCGGCGGCAGCCTTCCAGCAGGCCTTGGCCGTCGTGGAACTGGATGGTTCGAAGGGCGTGGGCCTGAGCTTCCGCCCCTGGGACGGCCAGCTGCGCCAGCCATTGCTGCTGGGTGACGGCCAGAGCGTGGTGGCGATGGCGCCGGTCGACGGCATCCTGCATCCGAAGAACGCCCTGGACACGCTGGGCGCCGACGCGCCCGAGAAGCTCTGCAAGGCCAGACCATGAGACATGCATTGCAGGCCTTGCGCGCGATCGTGATGCGCGAGCTGATGAAGTTCGCGCGGCAGTACGGCCGGCTGGTCTCGGCACTGGTGCGCCCGCTGCTGTGGCTGGCGGTGTTCGCGGCGGGCTTTCGCAACGTGTTCGGCGTGGCCATCGTCGAGCCCTACGACACCTACATCCCCTACGACGTCTACATCGCGCCGGGCCTGGTGGGCATGGTGCTGCTGTTCAACGGCATGCAGTCCAGCCTGGCGATGGTCTACGACCGCGAGATGGGGCTGATGCGCCTGCTGCTGACCGCGCCGCTGCCACGCTGGTGGATCCTGTTCGCCAAGCTCACCGCCACAGCCGTGCTGTCGCTGGCGCAGGCCGCGGCCTTTGTGCTGGTGGCCTGGGCGCTGGGCACCACGCTGCCGGTGATCGGGCCGAACCTGCCAATGGTGCTGGCCGCCGCGGTGTCGTCGGCCTTGATGCTGGGCGCGCTGGGCCTGCTGCTGAGCGTGCACATCAAGCAGCTGGAGAACTTCGCCGGCACGATGAACTTCGTGATCTTTCCGATGTACTTCATGTCGACCGCGCTCTACCCGCTGTAGAAGCTGGAGGAATCGGGCGCCGCCTGGGTCTACCAGATCGCCCGCTTCAACCCGTTCACCCATGCCGTCGAGTGGATGCGCTTTGCGCTCTACGACAAGGACCCGGGGATCTCGCCCGCCATCGTGCTGGGCACGCTGGTGTTGTGCTTCGGCCTGGCGGCCTGGGGCTACGACCCGCAGCGCGGCTTCGGCGCCCTCACCAAACGCGGCGGCTGAACATGGCCTTCTTCACCAAACCCTGGCGCGACGCGTCCAGCCGGCGCGACGACGCCCTGCAGATCGAGCCGATCTGGTTCGAATGGCTGGCGCTGGGCGGCCTGCTGGCCTTCGGCAGCTGGCTGCTGGGCATGCGCGGCGTGTGGGCGCTGCTGCTGTCGTCGGACCCCACCGGCATCACGCTGGTGATCATCGTCCTGTTCTTCGCCGCCACGCTGTGGTGCGGCGCGCGCAGCCGCGAGCTGCAGCGCCAGCGCCGGCTGCTGGCCGCCGCGCGCAGCGGCGGCGGCCAGGACGGCTGGGCCGCCGAGTACCTGGCTGCGCTGCGCGCCCGGCCCATCGACGAGAACGCGCCGCTGGACCTGCTGGTCGAGTCCGCCCAGGGCCCGCACCACACCGCCTGGTGGGTCAACGGCATCCAGCTCAAGCTGGGGCTGCTGGGCAAGGTGATCGGCTTCTCGGTGCTGGCGCTGCAGATCGGCAACATCCAGAGCTTCGACGCCAGCCAGTCGCAAGACCTGCTAAAGAGCCTGACGCAGGGGCTGGGCATCGCGCTGCTGACCACGATGGTGGGGCTGGTGGGCAACATCCTGCTGGGCCTGCAGCTGACCCGGCTGGACCGTTTTGCCGACCAGCTGGTGGCCGATTGCCAGCGCCTGGGCCTGGCCGTCCGCGCCACGCCCAAGGACTGACCGAGCGCCCGCCATGCGCAGCCGCCGCCGCATCCGCGAAGCCGAGGTCGATCCGTTCTACGACATGTTGTTCAACATGCTGATCGCCTTCGTCTTCTGCTTCATCGTGGCCTTGCTGGCGATGAACCCCAAGGCGTTGAAGGCCGGCGACATCCCGGCCAAGGCCGAGTTCATCATCACGGTGAGCTGGCCCGACATGAACCCCAACGACATCGACGCCTGGGTGCAGGACCCGGGCGGCAACCTGGTGTGGTTCCGCGCCCGCGAGGCCGGGCTGATGCACCTGGACCGCGACGACCGCGGCCTGGCCAACGACTCGATCGTGGTCAACGGCAAGCAGATCGTCAACCCGCTGAACCAGGAGGTGGTCACGCTGCGCGGCATCGCCCCGGGCGAGTACACCGTCAATGCGCATTACTACGACAGCAAGGACGGCAAGCCGGTGGACATCACCGTGTCCATCGTCAAGGTGAACCCCCGCGCCGAGATCGTCTACTACGGCCAGGTCAGCGTGGCGCGCAAGGGCGACGAGGCCACCGCCGCGCGCTTCACCCTGCTGCCCGACGGCAGCGTCACCAACATCAACACGCTGCCGAAAACCATCGTGGAACGGATCTGACCCGCCATGTCCCTTGCGCTCTCCCTCTCGTTTGCCGCGCTGGTGATGCTGTGCACGCTGGCGCTGCTGTGGTCACGCTGGCCGGCCTGGATGAAGGCGCTGCTGCTGGCCGGCGTCACCGTGCTGTACTTCTGGGGCGACGACGTGGTGCACAACCTGTCGGGCTGGCCCACGCCGGATGCGCTGCCCGAACGCTTCGCGCTGCTGGCGGTGGTGATCGAGGAGCCCAGCAACAAGACCGCCGGCGCGCTCTACCTCTGGGTCAACGCCATCGACAAGGGCAAGCCGGTGGCCCAGCCACGGGCCTACAAGCTGCCCTACACGAAAGACCTGCACGCGCTGCTGAATGAAGGCATGAAGAAGGCGCGCCAGGGCATCAGCCAGATGGGCACCGCCGTGCCCAAGGCCGGCAAGAAGGGCCTCGGCTGGTTGCGCCCGGGCGCCGACGAGCAGGAAGTGAAGATCCGCGACCTGCCCGCACCTCAGCTGCCTGAAAAATGACCCCCCCCCGTAGCGCCTTCGGCGCCTCCCCCCCAGGGGGGCGCCCCCAGCGGCCCGGCGAAGCCGGTTCCGCGGCGGCCGCTTGCTGGCTGCGATGTGCACAGGTTGTCGCGCTGTGCACTTTGCTGGCCGCCTGCTCAGGCCCGCCGGCCAGCACCTCGTACTTTCCGCTGGCGGCCGGCCACCGCTGGGTCTACGAGCTCAGCACCGAGTGGGAGAACAACACTGGCGAGCGCGAAACCCTGGTGCTGCAGACGCTGGGCAGCGAGTCGCTGGAAAGCGGCCAGGCTTGGCGCCGGCGCAGCGATTCGGGCATCGACTACTGGCTGCGCGCCGACGACAGCGGCATCTACCGCGTGGCCACCAAGACCGATCTGCAGGAAGCGCCCGAGCCCGACAAGCTGCCGCGCTTCGTGCTGAAGATGCCGTTGGCGGTGGGCACCAGCTGGCAGGCCACCACCACCAGCTACCTGCTCAAGCGCAATGCCGACTTTCCGCCCGAGATCCGCCACACCCACAAGCCGGTGATGATGAACTACCGCATCGAGGCCCTGGGCCAGCCGGTGGCCACCCGGGCCGGCCGGTTCAACGACTGCATCCGGGTGCAGGGCACGGCGGTGATGAAGCTCTTCGCCGACCCGGTGGTGGGCTTCAAGGACCTGCCGCTCGACACCACCGAGTGGTACTGCAAGGGCGTGGGCCTGGTGAAGGTGCAGCGCGCCGAGCCGGCGCACTCCACCTTCCTGGCTGGCGGCACGATGACCCTGGAGCTGATCGAATGGCAGTGAACCGCAAGCACCCGGGTCGCGGCGCCCGACCACCGCTGGACGCGGGGCGCCGCCAGTCGCTGGGTCTGTTGGGCGCGTTGGCGCTGGGCCCGGCCTGGGGCGCCGCGCTGGCACAGGCGCCGCAGCGCTTTCCCACCCGCCCGATCACGCTGTGGCTGCCCTGGCCGGCCGGTGGCGCCACCGACCTCACCTTCCGCGTGCTGGCCGAATCCGCCGGGCGCCGGCTGGGCCAGAAGGTGGTGATCGAGAACCGCAGCGGCGCCGGCGGCACGCTGGCCATGCCCATCCTGCAGCAGGCCCCGCCCGACGGCTACACGCTGGCGCAGCTGCCGCAGACGGTGCTGCGTGCCCCGTGGACGCGCAAGGTGCTGTGGGACCCGATCCGCGACACCACGCCGATCATCCAGCTCTCGGGCGTCACCTTCGGCATCGTGGTGCCTGCGGCCAGCCCGTTCAAGACGCTGGACGACCTGTTCGCCCATGCCCGTGCGCACCCCAATGCGCTGAGCATCGCCACCAACGGCGCGGGCACCACGCCGCACGTGGTGATCGACGAGCTGTTCGGCAAGCGCGGGCTGAGCTACATCCACGTGCCCTACAAGGGCACGGCCGAGCAGATGATCGCGGTGAGTTCGGGCCAGGTGATGGTGGGCGTCAACTCCAACGGCTTCGCCCCCTTCGTCGACTCGGGCCAGCTGCGGCTGCTGGTCACCTTCGGCGAGCAGCGCACGCGGCGCTGGCCCACGGCGCCCACGCTCAAGGAGCTGGGCCACGGCATCGTGGCGATGTCACCCTATGGCCTGGCCGGCCCGGCTGGCGTGCCACCGGCCATCGTGCAGGTGCTGCACGAGGCCTTCAAGGCCGCGATGCAGGACCCTGCCTTCGTCGCCGAACTGGCGCGCTACGACCAGGAGCCGGCCTACCTGGGCCCCGACGACTACGGCCGCGCGCTGCGCACGGCCTACGAGCACGAGCGCCAGGTGGTCGACCGGCTGGGGCTGGCCCAACGCACCGAGTGAGTCGCCGGCGGCACCCGGATGGCCCGGCCCATCGCCGCGCAAGGCCGCGCCTGACAACGCCGTAGGCGCGGTCGGTGGCAATTTGTCACAGGTTGGAACGGCTCGGCAAGGCAACATGCGGCGCATTGCCAGGCCATCGGCCCGGCCCCAACATATGCTGCCCAAGGATTGCTCCATGCCCAAGACCCTGCGACCGCTGGCCGGCGCCCTGATCGCCGCGCTGGCCGCCGCCCCGCTGGCGGCCTACGCCGAGATCGACACCGGCACGGTGCCCGAGCCCGACAGCCTGTGGCTGGTGGGGCTGGCGCTGGGCGTGATGATCTGGTTCGGCTGGCGCAGCCGCCGTTGAAGCCGCGGCCGGGCCGCCGCCCGGCGTTTCACGGGTTGAACAAGCGGTGCTGCTGCGCATAGCGCAGCAACTCCACCGCGGTGCCCACGCCCAGCTTCTGGCGGATCAGGGTCTGGTAGTTCGACACCGTCTTGGCGCTGAGGTGCAGGCGCGTGGCGATGGCCTCCAGCGGCTCACCGGCCACCAGGCCCTGCAGCACCTGGAACTCGCGTGACGACAGCGCCCGGTGCGGCGGCTGCGCCGAGGCCGCCGCCGGCGCCTGCGCAATGTCGGGCGACAGCACCGGGCGCTCGCCCGCCGCCACCCGGCGCAGCGCCGCCACCAGCCACGCGGGCTGGCTGCTCTTGGTGACGAAGCCGTCGGCACCGGCCTGCAGCGCCTGCGCCACCATGGCCGGGCTGTCGTGCATGCTGAAGACCAGCTGGCGCACCGCCGGCCAGCGCAAGGCCACGCGGCGCAACAGGTCCAGGCCGCTGCGCCCGGGCATCGACAGGTCGAGCACCATCACTTCCACGCCAGCCCCCTGGCGCTGCTGCAGCAGCGTCAAGGCGGCATCGCCGTCGGCACATTCGGCCACCACCTCGAAATCCGACTCCAGCTCCAGCAGCCGGCGGTAACCCGCACGCACCACGGCGTGGTCGTCGACCAGCATCACGCGCAGGCTCATCGCGCGGGCCTGGGCGCGGGGATCGGGAAGATTTCCCACCCGCTCGGGAACAGGGCTTGCTGCAACATCGATCGATACACCCGACAACGATACGGAGACACCGATGTTCCCATGCCGCCCCCTGCGCCCCCGATCCACCGCCCTGGCGCGGGCCGCCGCCGCGGCGCTGCTGGCCACTGCCGTGCAGGCGCAGGCGCAGGCGCAGGCTCAGGCACAGACGCCGCCCCAGCCGGCGGGCGCGCCCGCCAGCCAGGTCGAGATCATCGGCACCGCGCCGCTGGCCGGGCTGGGCGTCGACCGCAACCTGCTGCCCTATGCCAGCCAGACGGTCAAGCGCGACGCGCTGAACCAGGCGCAGGCCGAGCAGATGACCGACTTCCTGGCCCGGCGCATGGCCGGCATGCAGGTCAACGACATCCAGGGCAGCCCGTTCCAGGCCGACCTCACGTTCCGCGGCTACCGCGCCTCGGGCCTGCTGGGCGCGTCGCAGGGGCTGTCGGTCTACCTCGACGGCGTGCGCATCAACGAGCCCTTCGGTGATGTCGTCAACTGGGACATGGTGCCCGAGTTCGCGCTGCAGTCGCTGACCGTGCTGCCCGGCGCCAACCCCAGCTTCGGCCTGAACACGCTGGGCGGCGCCATCGTGCTGGAGACGGCCGATGGCCTGAGCGCCACCGGCCTGCGCGCGGAGGTCGGCGTCGGCAGTTTCGGCCGCCGGCGTGCCGAGCTGGCGCTGGGCCAGCGCCATGCCGATGGCTGGCACAGCTACCTGGGCGGCACGCTGTTCGACGAGGACGGCTGGCGCGACCATTCACCCGGCAAGCAGGCGCTGCTGATGGCCAAGCTGGGCCGCGGCGCGGGCGACACCGACTGGAGCCTGGGCCTGCTGGCCGGCCGTGCCACGCTGGTGGGCAACGGCCTGCTGCCCGCGCTCACGCTGCACGACGACGGCGCGCTGCCCGACCTGTACGCCACCTCGCGCAGCGCGGTGTTCTCGCACCCCGACCAGACCCGCAACACGCTCACCCAGCTGGCCTTCAACCTGAGCCACCAGCTCGACGCCGACGGCCGCCTGCAGGCCCTGGCCTACGCGCGCAGCAGCCGCCGCGACACCGTCAACGGCGATGGCGCCGAGGCCGTCGACCCGGCCGAGCCGGCCATCAACGCGGCGCTCAACACCACGGCCACGCGCCAGACCGCCTGGGGCGCGGCGTTGAGCCTGGCACGGCGCACGGGCGCCCACCAGTGGCAGGTGGGTGCCAGCGTGGACGCCAGCCGCGTGCGCTACCGCCAGCTGGAGCAGGAAGGCTGGTTCGACGCCAGCCGCGGCGTGCACGCCGGTGACCAGGACGCCGAGCTCAGCGCCGCGGTGGTCGGCCGCGCCAGCCACCTGGGGCTGTATGCCACCGACACCTGGCGCCTGGCAGCCACCACGCATGTCACCGGCACGCTGCGCGCCAACCGCAGCCGCGTCAGCAACACCCTGACCACGGTGGACGACGACACCGGCGTGCTCGAGGCCAAGCCCAAGGAATCGTTCACCTACCGCAGCCTGAACCCGGCGCTGGGCGTCACCCAACAGCTGCACAACGGGCTCACGGTGTTCGGCAACATCGCCCGCAACACCCGCGTGCCCACCGTCATCGAGCTGGGTTGCGCCGACCCCGACGAGCCCTGCCGCCTGCCCGCTGGTCTGCAGAGCGACCCCTACCTGAAGCAGGTGCGCGCCACCAGCCTGGAGGCCGGGCTGCGCTGGCGGCCCGCCAACGCCGCCTGGGGCCAGCGGCTGGAGCTGGCGCTGTTTCGCACCGACAACCGCGACGATATCGTCTTCGGCAGCGTCAGCGCCACCAGCCAGCTGGGCTACTTCCAGAACTTTGCCCGCACCCGCCACCAGGGGCTGGATGCCTCGTGGCAGGCGCAGGTCGGGCCGGTGGCCCATCCTGTGACCATCACCGCCGCCTACAGCCACCTGCAGGCCACCTACCAGGCCCACGGCATCCTGCGCATGGGCGCGCGCAACGTCGCCATCACGCCGGGCACGCGCCAGGCCGGCCTGCCGCGCCACAGCGGCAAGCTGGGGGCCGACTGGGCACTGGGCGGCGGGCTGTCGATCGGCGCGGACCTGCAGCTGGTCTCCGGCCGCGGCGTGCAGGGCAACGAGGACGGCCTGCTCGAGGACGGCGCCACCACGCGCCGGCTGCTGAACATCCCTGGCCACGGCCTGCTGCACCTGCGCCTGCAATGGCCGTTGCGGCCCGGCATCACGCTGCTGGCGCGGGTGCAGAACGCGCTGAACCGGCGTTATGAAAGCCACGGCGCGCTGGCCGAGACGGTGTTCGATGCGCGGGGCCGGTTCACCGGCGACGCGCACGACGCGCTGTTCGTCGCGCCCGGCGCGCCGCGCAGTGCGTGGCTGGGGCTGCGCCTGAAGTTCTGACCGGCCAACCGGCCGATCCGACCTGTCCGGCCAGACTCAGCCCGCGCCCTCCAAGCGGCTGGCGAAGCGGGCTTCCAGCCGCAGGCCGGGCCGTGGGTCGCCGGGCTGCCAGGCGGATGCGCGCCATTCACCGCCCTGCGCCCACACGCGTTGCTGCAGGCCGGCCAGCCCGTTGCCGCGGGGCATGGCCGCCGCCGGATCGGGCAGGCCGATGCCGTCGTCCCAGGCCTGCCAGTCGATGCGCAGTGCTGCGCCCGGCTGCTGGGCGCCGGTGCAGCGCAGCGCCAGCACCGCCTGGCCGGCCTGCGCATGGCGGGCCACGTTGGTCAGGGCCTCCTGGCTGATGCGGTAGAGCGTCAGCCACAGTGCGCGCGGCAGGCACAGGGCCTGCGCGGCCTCGGCTTCGGGCCAGGGCTGGGCCAGGCCCGCCGCGTCGACCCAGTCCAGCTCGAGCCGGCAGCGGGTGCTGTGGTCGCGTCCGCCCGCCTGCCAGCTGTGCACCAGCGCCTGCAGCAGGGCCACGCCGCGCGCCAGCGACTCGCCGCCCCCATGCGCGTCGGCCAGCGGGCCGAACGGCTGCAGCCGCGCCAGCAGCGCACGGATGTCCAACTGCACCTGTTCGCACTGCAGCGACATGCCGTCGACCACCGCCTTCAACGCCGGCCGGTCCACCACCTGCCGGCCCAGCCAGGCGGCATCCACGCGCAGCGCGGTCAGGCGCTGGCCGAACTCGTCGTGCAGCTCGCGCGCCAGGCGGGCGCGCTCGTCGTCCTGCAGCGTCAGCACCTGCTGGCTGAGGCGCTGGCGCTGCGCCTCGGCCGAGTCGAGCGCGGCACCCAGGTGGCGCAGGGCCGCGGCCACCGATTCCAGCTCGTGGATCGGCATGGCGGGCAGGGCGCGCACGGCGCGGGTGTCGTGGCCTTCGATGCCGGCGATCGCGTCGAGCAGGCGACCCAGCGGCGCAAAGGCCTGGCGCACGTTCCAGCGCATCACCAGCAGCAGGCCGGCCACGCAGGCCAGCAGCAGGCCCAGTGTGTCCATCAGGCCGCGCATGGCCTCGCGCCGCTCGCTGGCGTGCGAGGCGGTCAGCGACACCGTCCACGCGCCGCCCTCGACGCGCGGCACCTGCCAGGCCACCTGGCGGGTGTCGGGCTGCGACCAGAGCTGCCGGTGCAGCGCCAGCAGCCAGCCCAGCGGCGGTGCGTCGGGCAGCTCGGGCGCGGGGCCCAGCAGCAGGCGGCCATCGGCGCCACGCACCTGCAGCGCCAGGTGGCGCAGCGGGTGGCCGGCCTGCAGCGCCTGCAGCGACGCCAGCGCGCTGGCGTCGTCACGCTGGGCCAGCTGGCCCAGGCCGGCCATCACGCCGGCCAGCGCCATCGCGGCATCGACCTCGTCGTCGATGTCGTCGCCCATGCGCGCCAGCCCCAGCGCCAGCGCCAGCAGCAGCACGACCAGCGCCACCAGGCCGGCACGGCGCATCACCTGGCGGGGCAGGTCCAGCGGGCTGCGGCTGCGGCCGGCGTCGGGGGTCATCGCGGGCTTCTCCAAAGCAAGAGGGCCCCGCGTCGCGGGGCCCTCGTCGGTCGATCGGTGCGCGGCCCCGGATCATGCCCGGACGCAGCGCCCACTCAGGCCATCACTTGGGGATCTTGAACACCCACACCGAGCCGCCCTGCTCGAGGTAGCTGACCTTCTTGGCCACGTCGCCACCCCACAGCGGCACGGCGCCGCCCCAGCCCGAGGCCACGGCCACGTACTGCTCGCCACCGTCGTTCCAGGTCACCGGCGGGGCCACCACGCCCGAACCGGTCTGGAACTTCCACAGGATCTTGCCGGTCTTGGCATCGGCCGCCTGCAGGAAGCCTTCGGGCGTGCCCCAGAACACCAGGTTGCCGCCGGTGGTCAGCACGCCGCCCCACAGCGGCGCGTTGTTCGGCGCTTCCCAGACGATCTTGCCGGTCTTGGGGTCGATCGCGCGCAGCGCGCCGATCGGGCCGTCGCCCAGCGTCTTGATCGTGAAGCCGGCGCCCAGGTAGGCCGCGCCCTTCTTGTAGGTGACGGGCTCGTTCCAGATCTCCATGCCCCACTCGTTGGCCGGCACGTAGAACAGCTTGGTCTCCGGCGAATAGGCCATCGGCATCTGGTTCTTGCCACCCAGGAACGACGGCGCGGCGAAGACCACGTTGCCCTTCTTGCCATCGGCGCCGGCGGTGGGATCGCCCGGGCGGCCCTCGGGCACGAAGTTGGGCCGGCCGGTCTTCAGGTCGATGCCGGTGGCCCAGGTGATCTTCTTGACGAACGGGAAGGCGTTGACCAGCTTGCCGGTCTTGGCGTCGTTGACGTAGAAGAAGCCGTTGCGGTCGGCCTTGCCGCCCAGGAGCTGGCCGCCTTCGTCGTAGGTGATGAACTCGTTGACGCCGTCGTAGTCCCAGCCGTCGTTGGGCGTGTTCTGGTAATGCCAGACGATCTGGCCGGTCTTGATGTCGATGGCCACGGTGGACGTGGAGAACAGGTTGTCACCCTTGCGCAGGTGGCTGTTCCACGGTGCTGGGTTGCCGGTGCCGAAGTAGGCCAGGCCGGTCTTGGCGTTGTAGGTGCCGCCCAGCCAGGTGTCCGCGCCGCCCGACTTCCACAGGTCGCCGGGCCAGGTCTTGCCGGCCGTGCCGGAGACGCCGTTGTCGCTGGCGTTGCCGTCCTTGTCGAACTTCTTGCCCATGTGGCCTTCGACCACCGGGCGGATCCAGACCATCTTGCCGGTCTTGGGGTCACGCGCCTCGACACGGCCCACCACGCCGAACTCGCCGCCCGACACGCCGGTCAGCAGCAGCCCACCGGCGATCAGCGGCGCGGCCGAGGCCGAGTAGCCGGCGGCGTAGTCGTCGATCTTCTCCTTCCACTCCACCTCGCCGGTGTCCTGGTTCAGCGCGACGAGTTGGGCGTCCAGCGTGGCGAAGATCACCAGGTTGCCGTACAGCGCGGCACCGCGGTTGAT
>JAURXG010000084.1 GCA_030654555.1 Aquabacterium sp. | reverse complement strand
CCTGCAGGCACAGCCCGTCGGCCGTGCGCAGCGCGCTGCCACCGTCGGCCTGGCCCGCCAGCCGGTTGTTGTCACCGACGAAGCCGGCCACGAAGGGGTTGAGCGGCGCGTCGTACAGCTGCTGCGGCGTGGCCAGCTGCTCGATGCGGCCGTGGTTGAACACCGCCACGCGGTCCGACAGCGTCATCGCCTCGCTCTGGTCGTGGGTGACGAAGACCATGGTCACGCCCAGTTCGCGGTGCAGGCGGCGGATCTCCAGCTGCATCTCCTCGCGCAGCTTCTTGTCCAGCGCCGACAGCGGCTCGTCCATCAGCACCACACGCGGCTCGAACACCAGCGCACGCGCCAGCGCCACGCGCTGCTGCTGACCGCCGGAGAGCTGCTGCGGCTTGCGCTCGGCCAGGTGGCCCAGCCGCACGGTGGCCAGCGCCGCGGCCACCTTGCTGCGGATGGTGGCGGCCGGCAGCTTGCGCACCGTCAGCGGAAAGGCCACGTTCTGCGCCACCGTCATGTGCGGAAACAGCGAGTAGCTCTGGAACACCACGCCCATGCCGCGCTGGTGCGGCGGCAGCGATTCGATCGGCCGACCCTCGAGCCGGATCGAGCCTGCGCTGGGCGTCTCGAAGCCGGCCAGCAGCATCAGCGTGGTGGTCTTGCCCGAGCCCGACGGGCCCAGCAGCGTGATGAACTCGCCGGCCTCGATCTGCAGGCTGAGGTCGTCGACCGCCGGCGCTGCGCCGCCGGGGTAGACCTTGCGCAGGTGCTGAATCTCGATCAGCGCCATGAACTGCGCGCCCGTGGTCTCAGAACCCGCCGCGCACCCAGGCCAGCGTGTCGGCCAGCGCCAGCGTGGCCCGTTCGAGCATCACGTCGATCTCGGCCTCGGTGATCACCAGCGGCGGCGAGAAGGCGATCACGTCACCCCCCAGCACGCGCACGATCAGTCCATGGGCCTGCGCGCGGCGCACGAAGTAGGCGCCGACGCCGCGCGCCGGATCGAAGGGCTTGCGCTGGGCCGGGTCTTCGGCCAGCTCGATCGCGCCGATCAGCCCCAGACCACGCGCCTCGCCGACGATCGGGTGGCCGGCAAAGCGCTGCAGCCCGGCCTGCAGCCTCGGCGCCACGCCCTGCACATGACCGATCACGTCGTCGCTCTCGTAGATGCGCAGCGTCTCCAGCGCCACCGCGCAGGCCAGCGGGTGGCCGCTGTAGGTGTAGCCGTGGCCGAAGGTGCCCACCGTGGCGCTGGCATCGGCCACCGTCTGGTAGATCGCATCCGACACGTACAGCGCCGACATCGGCACGTAGGCCGAGGTCAGCATCTTGGCCACCGTCATCAGGTCGGGCTGCAGGTTGAAGACGTTGGTGCCGAAGCGCTGGCCGAGCCGGCCGAAACCGGTGATCACCTCGTCGGCGATCAACAGGATGTCGTGGCGCTTGAGCACTGCCTGCACCCGCTCGAAGTAACCCGGCGGCGGGATGATCACGCCCCCGGCACCCTGCACCGGCTCGGCGATGAAGGCGGCGATGGTCTCGGCGCCTTCCTTCGCGATCAGGTCCTCCAGCTCCTGCACCAGGCGATCGACGAACTGCGCCTCGGTTTCACCCGGCAGTCCACCGCCGTAGAAGTGCGGTGCCCCCACGCGCAGGATGCCGGGCAGCGGCAGGTCGAAATGCTGGTGCATCGTGGCCAGGCCCGACATCGACGCGGCAGCGGCCGTCACGCCGTGGTAGCCCTTCTGGCGCGCGATGATCTTCTTCTTGAGCGGCCGGCCGCGCGCGTTGTTGTAGTAGCGCACCAGCTTGAAGGCGGTGTCGTTCGACTCCGACCCCGAGTTGGCGAACAGCACCCGCCCGGCCGCCAGCGCCGGCGTGGGCGCCCATTGCGACAGCTTGGCCACCAGCTCGGTGACCGGACCGGGCACCTTGCCCGAGAACGCGTGGTAGTAGGGCAGCGTGCGCATCTGCCGGTCGGCGGCATCGGCCAGCCGCGATTCCGAGAAGCCCAGCGACGCGCACCACAGCCCGGCCATGCCTTCGAGGTAGCGCTTGCCGTGCTCGTCGATCACGTGCACGCCGTCGCCACGCACGATCACCAGCGGGCCCTCGCGCTCCAGCTGGCGCAGCTGGGTGTAGGGGTGCAGGTGGTGGGCAATGTCGCTGCGCCCGGCGGGCGAGACGTCGGCAGTGGTGGCGGTCATCGGCTTGGACTCGAAGCAAGGAGGTTGCGTCGATTATGGGCGCCGATGTGCGGCCGTCCAGCCGGGACAAGCACTCCCCCGGGGGTCGCGGCAAACCGGCCGCCGCAGCCCGGCGGCGGTCAGCGGCCCGCGCCTACTTCGACCGCGAGGCCCGCATCGCCGCCCACTGCTCGGGCGCCCATTGCAGCAGGTCTTCGGCGCCCGAGCTGCGCAGGTGCGCACCGCCGTCGATGCTGACCATCTCGCCGTTGATGTAGCCCGCATGGTCGCTCACCAGGTAGCTGGCCAGGTTGGCGAGTTCGGGCGGCTGGCCCACGCGCCCCAGCGGGTTGAACGGCGACCGTGCCGCCGGCGCGCCGCGCTCGCCCGGGTTGAGCTGGCGGTTTGAGCCGTCGGTCGGGAACGGCCCCGGCGCGATCGCCACCAGGCGGATGCCCTTGGGCCCCCACTCCACCGCCAGGCTGCGCGTCATCGCCAGCAGGCCCGACTTGGCGATGGCCGAGGGCACGGTGAAGGCGCGGCCGGTGATGGTGCTGGTCGACAGGATGCTCAGCACCGTGCCGGGCCGCCCGCTGGCGATCCAGCGCTTGCCCAGCGCCAGCGTGGCGTACATCGCGCCGTGCAGCGTGGTGGCCAACACGGCATCGGCCGCACGCGCCGACAGCGTCTCGGTCTGCGCGATGAAGGTGGCCGCGGCGTTGTTGACCAGCACGTCGATCGGCGCCTGGTCCCAGGCCTGCTCGACCATCGTCTCGACCGCCTGCGCATCACGCACGTCGCAGCGCGCGGTGGCCACGCTGGCGCCGCCCTCGCGCAAGCGGGCCGCCGTGGCCTCCAGCACCTCGACGCGGCGCCCGCACAGCAGCAGCGACGCGCCCAGTTCGGCAAAGCGGGATGCCATGGCCGCGCCCAGCCCCGAGCCCCCGCCGGTGATCAGGATGCGCTTGCCGGCCAGCAGGTCGGGAACAAACATGTCAATTCTCCAATCCGCCGAAGCGGCACGCACGATGCATGTACCAGACGAGATCGAGCAGACGCCGCGGAACCGGCTCTGCCGGGCCGCCGGGGTCGCCCCCCGGGGGGGGGAGCGCCGCAGGCGCTTCGGGGGGGGGAGGTGTTACTCGCCTTTGAAGTTGGGCTCGCGACGCGCGGCCATCGCGGCCACGCCTTCCTGGAAGTCGGCGGTCTTGAACTGCGCGTTCTGCTCGGCGCTTTCGCGCGCCACCGCCAGGCGGATCTGCTCGACCAGGCCCTGGCGCAGCGTGGCGCGGGTGGACTGCACCGCCAGCGGCGCCGAGATGGCGATCTCGCGCGCCAGCTTGGCGGCCTCGGCGCGCACCTGGTCCTGCGCCACCAGCACGTCGACCAGGCCCATCGCCGCGGCCTCCGCGCCGCCGATGCGCCGGCCGGTGTAGAACAGCATCGCCGCCTGCTGCACGCCCACCAGGCGCGGCAGCGTCACCGACAGCCCAAAGCCGGGGTGGAAGCCCAGCCGGTTGAAGTTGGCCGAGAACTTGGCCTCGGGGCAGCTGACGCGGAAATCGGCCACCAGCGCCAGCCCCAGCCCGCCGCCGATGGCCGGGCCCTGCACCGCCGCCACCACCGGCTTGGCGCAGGCGAACATGCGGATCGCCTCGTCGTAGATCGGGTTCAGCGCGCGCGGGCTGCGCTGCGGCGGCGTGGCGTCGCGGTTGCTGAA
>JAURXG010000079.1 GCA_030654555.1 Aquabacterium sp. | reverse complement strand
GTTGCGCGCCTCCAGCTCGGTGTGGGCGCGGGCCACCTCGGCCAGCGGGTAGCGCTGGTCGATGCGGATCTTCACCGCACCGCTCTGCACCACCGCGAACAGGTCGTCGGCCATGGCCTGGCAGGCCTCGCGTGTGGCGATGTGGGTGAACAGCGTCTGGCGCGTGACGTAGAGCGAGCCCTTGGCGCCCAGGATGCCGGGCGCAAACGCCGGCGCCGGCCCCGAGGCATTGCCGAAGCTGGCCAGCAGGCCGAAGGGGCGCAGCACGTTCAGGCTGCCCTCGAAGGTGTCCTTGCCCACCGAGTCGTAGACCACCTTCACGCCGGCGCCGCCGGTGATGGCCTTGACGCGGGCGACGAAGTCTTCGCTGCGGTAGTTGATGGCATGCGCCGCGCCGTGCTCCAGCGCCAGCTGGCACTTGGCATCGCTGCCGGCGGTGGCGATCAGCTGCAGGCCCAGCGCCTTGGCCCACTGGCAGGCGATCAGGCCCACGCCGCCGGCGGCCGCATGGAACAGCACGTGGTCACCGGCCACCAGGCCCTCGACCGGCAGCGTCTTCTTCAGCAGGTATTGCGCCGTCAGGCCCTTGAGCATCATCGCCGCGCCGGTTTCGAAGCTGATGGCATCCGGCAGCTTGCACACCGTGCGCGCCGGCATCACCCGCACCTGGCTGTAGCTGCCCGGCGGGTTGCTGGCGTAGGCCGCGCGATCGCCGGCCTTCAGGTGCGTCACGTCCGGGCCCACCGCCTCGACGATGCCCGCGCCTTCCATGCCCAGGTTCAGCGGCAGCGGGTTCTGGTACAGGCCGGTGCGCTGGTAGACGTCGATGAAGTTCAGGCCGATGGCATGGTGGCGGATGCGGATCTCGCCGGGGCCGGGTTCACCGACTTGCACCTCGACGAGCTGCATCGTCTCGGGGCCGCCGTATTGCTGGATCTGGATGGCTTGGGGCATGGTGGGGTCTCCGGTGTCTTGCGTGTTGGGCTGCAAGCGTAACCGGCCGGCAGTGGGCCTGCCAGCGTAGGACATTGCCGATGGCGGCCGCGCTGCGGCACAGGCGCCGCCACAATCGCGCGCTCATCCCCCCGTGCCGCCCGCATGCCCCTCCCTCCTCGCCTGGCCCTGATGTTGTGCCTGCCGCCGCTGCTGTGGGCCGGCAATGCGGTGGTGGGCCGGCTGGCCATCCAGCAGATCAGCCCGCTGTGGCTCAATGCGCTGCGCTGGGCGATCGCGCTGGCGCTGCTGCTGCCGCTGGGCTGGCGGGCCTTTGGCTCGGCCCAGCGGCGCGCACAGGTCGGCGCGCGCTGGCGGCACCTGGCGCTGCTCAGCCTGACCGGCGTGGGCGCCTACAACGCACTGCAGTACTTGGCGCTGAAGACCAGCACGCCGCTGAACGTGACGCTGATCGCCGCCAGCTCGCCGGTGTGGATGCTGGCGATCGGCGCCTTCTTCTACGGCGTGCGCCCGCGGCGGGCGCAGGTGGCGGGCGCGCTGCTGTCGCTGGCCGGCGTCGCGGTGGTGCTGTCGCGCGGCGACCCGGCCGCGCTGCTGCGGGTGCAATTGGTGTCGGGCGACGTGGTGATGCTGATGGCGATCTTCAGCTGGTGCGTCTACAGCTGGATGCTGGCGCGCCCGCCGGCGGCGATGCAGGGCGCGCAGCGGCCCGACTGGCACTGGGCCGAGTTCCTCTGCATCCAGATGGCGCTGGGCCTGGTCTGGGCCACCACTGCCGCGGGTATCGGTGAATGGCTGCAGCCCAGCCCCCGGGCCGTCGAGTGGTCGCCCTGGCTGGTGGCTGCCGTGCTGTACGTGGCCATCGGACCGTCGCTGATCGCCTACCGGCTGTGGGGCCTGGGCGTGGCGCAGGCCGGGCCCACGGTGGCGGCGTTCTTCGGCAACCTGACGCCGCTGTTTGCCGCGCTGCTGTCGGCGGCGCTGCTGGGTGAATGGCCGAAGCTGTTCCACGGCCTGGCGTTTGCGCTGATCGTGGCCGGCATCCTGGTGTCGTCGCGGCCGGCGCGCCTGGCATGAAGCGGTTGACGCAGGCGCCCAACCTGGCCATCGCCACGCTGTGGGCCGACGTGCTCAACGGTGCCGGCCTGGTGGTGACGGTGCAGCGGGCCTATGCCAGCGGCATCGCCGGCGAGATCCCGCCCGACCAGGCGCTGCCCGAGCTGTGGCTGGACGACGAGAGCCGCCTGGGCGAGGCCCGCGCGCTGTTGCACCACCTGCAGCATCCGCCCGAGCGGCGCTGGGCCTGCCCGGGCTGCGGCGAGATCATCGACGGGCCGTTCGACCAGTGCTGGCACTGCGGCGCTGCGATGCCCCACCCGGCTTGAGTGCCAGAATCACCGGCCATCATGCACAGCGACCTCGACGACGACGCCGGTGAGACCGATGCCGACCTGGCCGGCCTGGTGCTGGCGCTGATCGGCAGCCGCCATTCGGTGGCGCCCAAGCGGCTGCTGTCGCCGGGGCCCGACGCGGCGCAGCTGCAGCAGATGGTGGACGCCGCCGCCTGCGCGCCCGACCACCGCGGGCTGCGGCCCTGGCGGCTGATCCGCATCGCCGACCACCAGCGGGGCGCACTGGCCGACCTGTTCGAGGCCTGCCTGCGTGACCGCGCGGCCGACCACGCACCGCCGGTCAGCGACACCGACGTGGCCAAGAGCCGCGAGAAGGCCCACCGCGCGCCGGTGCTGCTGCTGGCGGTGCTGAAGGCCGCACCCGACGACCCCGAGGTGCCGATCATCGAGCGTGCGGTGACGCTGGGCGCGGCGCTGATGAACCTGCTGCTGGCCGCACACGGCCTGGGCTTCGGCGCGATGCTGACCAGCGGCCGCGCGGTGCGCAGCGCGCGCTTCGCCCGCGCGCTGGCGCTGGCCGATGACGAGCAGGCGGTGTGCTTCGTCAGCATCGGCACCGCCAGCCAGGCCAGGCGCAGCGCCCGCGGCGGCGCGGCCGACTACCTGACGGAGTGGTCCGGCGGCCCTGGCACCTAGGCGACTGCCGCCATCGGGGGTGGGCGCCGACACTGCCCCTCCCTTGCACGAGCCGAATCGTCGACCATGAACCGCGTCCTCGCCCACACCGGTGCCCGTTACCCCATCGTGCAGGCGCCGATGGGCTGGATCGCCCGCACGCCGCTGGCCAGCGCGGTGTCGCGCGCCGGCGGCCTGGGCATCATCGAGACCAGCTCGGGCGAGACCGAGGCCTGCCAGCAGGAGATCAGGCAGATGGTCGAACTGGGCCTGCCCTTCGGCGTGAACCTGCCGATCCGCTTCCTGAAGGACGACGCGATGCTGCGCTTCGTCTGCGAAGCGGGCATCCGCTTCGTCACCACCTCGGCCGGCAGCCCGGCCAAGTTCATCAAGCCCCTGCACGATGCCGGCATCGTGGTCTACCACGCGGTGCCCACGCTGGACCTGGCGCTCAAGTGCGAGGACGCCGGCATCGACGGCCTGGTGGTCGAGGGCGCCGAGGGCGGCGGCTTCAAGACCCCCGAGGAGGTCAGCACGCTGGTGCTGCTGCAGGCCATCCGCGAGCGGGTGGGCGTGCCGCTGATCGCCGCCGGCGGCATCGTCGACGGGCGTGGTATGGCCGCGGCCTTCGCGCTGGGCGCCGAGGGCATCCAGATGGGCACGCGCTTCGTCGCCAGCGCCGAAAGCCCGGTGCACGCCGGCTACAAGAACGCCATCGTCGCCGCCGACGCCACCGGCACCTGGGTGCTCAACACCAAGTCCACGCCCTGCATCCGCGCGCTGAAGACCGATTTCACCAAGCTGATCCACGAAGCCGGGCTGATGCCGGCCGACACCTTCAAGGGCATCCGCGGCGTGTACTTCGACGGCGACATGAACGCCGCGCCGGCGCTGGCCGGGCAGTCGGCCGGGCTGATCCACGGCGTGGCCAGCGCGCAGCAGATCATCGAGCAGACCGTGGCCGAGTTCCACGCCATCACCGCCCGGCTGGGCGCGATGGCCGCGGCGTCGAATTTCGGTTGAACCGTTCACCTCCCAACGAAGGCATCACCATGAGCAAACTCTTCTCGCTGGACGGCCGCGTGGCCCTGGTCACCGGCGGCTCGCGCGGCATCGGCCGCATGATCGCCGAGGGCTTTCTGCGCCAGGGCGCGCGGGTCTACATCTCGGCGCGCAAGGCCGAGGCCTGCGACGCCACCGCGGCCGAGTTGTCGGCCATCGGGCCCTGCTTCTCGCTGCCGGCCGATGTGTCCACCCATGCCGGCATCGCCGCGCTGGTGGCCGCCTATGCCGACCGCGAGCCGCGGCTCGACATCCTGGTCAACAACGCCGGCGCGGCCTGGGGCGCGCCCTTCGACGAGTTTCCCGAGAAGGGCTGGGACAAGGTGGTCGACCTGAACATGAAGGCACCCTTCTTCCTGACCCAGGCGCTGCACGCCCCGCTGAAGGCCGCCGGCGCCGCCAACGGCCGCGCCCAGCCGGCCAAGGTGATCAACATCGCGTCGATCGACGGCCAGACCGTCAACCCGCAGGAGACCTACAGCTACGCCGCCAGCAAGGCCGGGCTGATCCACCTGACCAAGCGCATGGCGCTGCGGCTGGTGGAGGACAACATCGTGGTCAACGCGCTGTGCCCGGGCGCCTTTGCCAGCGACATGAACCGCGACGCCCGCGACCAGGCCGAGGCGGTGTCGGCCCGCATCCCCGCACGCCGCATCGGCGTGGACGACGACATGGCCGGCGCGGCGATCTACCTGGCCTCGCGGGCGGGCGACTACGTGGTCGGCACCACGCTGACGGTGGATGGCGGCGTCAATCTGGTGCGCTGACAGCACCCGGGCTGGCGGACAGCGCGCCCCGGGCCGGAGGGCTGCGTCAACCGCTGCGGGCCGGCCCGGGTCAGGCCGCCTCGGCGACCTGGCGGATCTGCGCCAGCATGCGGC
>JAURXG010000076.1 GCA_030654555.1 Aquabacterium sp. | reverse complement strand
CGACGAACACCCGCAGGCGCCCGCGGCCTACGCCGCGCTGCCGCCCGACTGGTCCCACCACCTCGAAGTGTCCTGCTCGTCATGAACCCCTTCAGCAAGAAGCACCCCGAACCCCATCCCCAGGACGACCCGCGCTACCCGGTGCGCAAGAGCGAGGCCGAGTGGCGCGCCCAACTCGATCCGATGCAGTTCGAGGTGGCGCGAAAGGCCGCCACCGAGCGGCCCTTCACCGGCCGCTACTGGGACCATTGGCAGGACGGCGCCTACCGCTGCGTCGGCTGCGGCCAGGTGCTGTTCCAGAGCGAGGCCAAGTTCGACGCCGGCTGCGGCTGGCCCAGTTGGTACCAGGACATAGCGCCCGGCCGCATCGAGCGCATCACCGACACCAGCCACGGCATGGTGCGGGTGGAGGTGCGTTGCGCGCAGTGCGGCACCCACCTGGGCCATGTCTTCGACGACGGCCCCGAGCCCACCGGCGAGCGCTACTGCATCAACTCGGCGGCGATCGACTTCGTGCCCAAGGCCTGAGCGTGAACGCCTGCAAAGCCCGCCCGCGTGAAATACGCGCAGGCCGGTGCCCGGCCGATCGATACACTGCCCGCGCATGAAGCTACTGCTCGACTTTCTGCCGATCCTGCTGTTTTTCGGCACCTTCAAGTACACCGAATCCCACAAGGAGTGGGCCGCGGCGTTCGCCACCCAGCACCTGGGCTTCATGGTGGCCGGCGGCCAGGTCGGCACCGCCGAGGCGCCGGTGATGCTGGCCACGGTGGTGGTGATCATCGCCTCGCTGGTGCAGGTGGCCTGGCTCAAGCTGCGCGGCAAGAAGGTCGACCTGATGCTGTGGATCAGCCTGGCGCTGGTGGTGGTGCTGGGCGGGTTGACCGTGTGGCTGCACAGCGAGACCTTCATCAAGTGGAAGCCCACCGGCCTGTACTGGGCGATGGGGCTGTCGTTCCTGATCAGCCAGTTCGTGTTCGGGCGCAACCTGCTCAAGCTGATGCTGGGCGAGCAGCTGCAGCTGCCCGAGGGCGTGTGGACCCGCCTGAGCCTGGCCTGGGCGGCGTTCTTCGCGGCGATGGGCGTGCTCAACCTGTGGGTGGCCTTCAACTTCGCCACCGACACCTGGGTCAACTTCAAGCTGTTCGGCGGCATCGGCCTGATGCTGCTGTTCACCCTCGGGCAAGGGCTCTACATCAGCCGGCACCTGCCCGAAGAAGACCCGGCGCCTGCCAAGGACCAACCATGAACGGCGTCACCGAACAACTCATCGAGGCTACGCTGCGCGCCACGCTGGCGCCGATGCGCAGCCTGCAGGTCATCAACGAAAGCCACCTGCACGCCGGCCACGCCGGTGCCGGCGAAGGCTCGCATTTCCGGGTCAAGCTGGTCAGCGATCAGCTCACCGGCCTGAGCCGCGTGGCGCGCCATCGCCTTGTGTATGATGCCCTGCGCGACGTGATACCCCAGGGCGTTCATGCCCTGGCGATCGAGGCGCGTTGCCCCGCCGAGGCCTGATCCGGCGCTGTTGGCCCTTCCTCTCACGCCACCCTGCCGGGTGCGCGACCCAAGCCCCCTGAAAGCCCTGCCCATGATCCGCAAGTCCTTTGTCGTCCGCGCCTCTGCCACCGCCCTGGCCGCCGCCCTGCTGCTGCCGCTGGCGGCCAATGCCCAGAACATCGCCATCGTCAACGGCAAGGCCGTGCCCAAGGCCCGTGTCGACACCCTGCTGCAGCAGGCCCAGCGCGCCGGCCAGCAGATCTCGCCCGAGATGCAGGGCATGGCCAAGGACGAGGTGGTGCGCCGCGAGATCTTCTCGCAAGAGGCCGTCAAGCGCGGCATCGCCGGCCAGGCCGACTACAAGGCGCAGATGGAACTGGCGCGCGAGAGCATCCTGATCCGCGAGCTGTTCGAGGACTTCAAGCGCAAGAACCCGGTCACCGACGCCGAGGCCAAGGCCGAGTACGACAAGTTCAAGGCCCAGGCCACCGGCACCGAATACCGCGCCAGCCACATCCTGGTCGAAGGCGAAGACGAGGCCAAGGCGCTGATCGCCCAGATCAAGGGCGGCGCCAAGTTCGAGGACCTGGCCAAGGCCAAGAGCAAGGACCCGGGGTCTGGCGCCAACGGCGGCGACCTCGACTTCGCCAAGCCCGAGTCCTACGTGCCCGAGTTCGGCCAGGCGATGGCCAAGCTGAAGAAGGGCGAGATGACCGAGACGCCGGTGAAGACGCAGTTCGGCTTCCACATCATCCGGCTCGACGACACGCGCGACGCGCAGTTCCCCGACTTCGAAGGCGTGAAGCCGCAGATCCAGCAACGCCTGGCCCAGGTCAAGCTGCAGAAGTTCCAGGACGACATGCGCAAGGCTGCCAAGACCGACTACAAGTTCGCCGGGCAGTAAGCCCCTCGAGCTGGATACAAGGTGCGCTGCGGCGCCCCTTCTTCATGGCGCCGTCAGTCGGCGGCCAGGAACAGCGCCGGGTCGACCATCACGCGGTTCAGGCTGACCGACCAGTGCAGGTGCGGCCCGGTCACGCGGCCGGTGGCGCCCACCGCGCCCAGCACGTCGCCCGACTTCACCTCGTCGCCCGGCCGCACGCCGATGGCGCTGAGGTGGCACAGCATCGACAGCAGCCCGGCGCCGTGGTCGATCCACACGGTGTTGCCGTCGAAGAAGTAGTCGCCGGTGTCGACCACCCGCCCGGCCAGCGGAGCCGTCACCGGCACGCCGCTGGCCGCGGCGATGTCCATGCCGCTGTGCGGGCTGCGCGGCTGGCCGTTGAACACCCGGCGCAGCCCGAACGAGCCCGACCGCGGCCCGGACACCGGCGGCTGCATGCGCAGCGTGGCCGGCAGCGGCGCGCTGAAGCGGGCGATCAGCGTGGCCTGGTGCGCGCGTTCTCGCTCGTGGCGCGCCAGGTCCTCGGGCGACAGCTCGACATGGCGCGGCGCCACCTTCAGGCGCTGCTCGGCGTAGCGGTAGGGCTGGATGCTGAAGTCCTGCAAGGCCGCCGGCGCCGCGCCGCGCTGCACCTGCAGCTGCGCAGTGCCCGGCTGCGACGACAGCGCCACGCCGACCACCGCGGTCCAGCCCAGCGGGCTGCCCGTCACCAGCACCGGCACGCCGGCCAGTTGCGCCTGAGGCGCCTCGGGTGCGGCGCCCAGCGGCACCAGCGCCACGCCGCCGGGTGTCGGCCGCGCCTGCGGCAGCGCTTGCGGCAGCGCTTGCGGCAGCGCCTGCGGCGACGCTTGTGGCAGTGTCTGCGCCGCTGCCGACCCGGGCGCGCCCAGCGCCGCCACCAGCAACAGCAGCGCCGAGGGCCTGGCCCGGCGCCCGGCCAAGCTCACACCGGCACCTCGGCGACGACCTGCTCCAGCAGGCGACCACCCTCGATGTGCAGCTGCCGGTCGCAGCGTGCGGCGATGCTGCGGTCGTGGGTGACCAAGACCAGCGTGGTCCCCGTCTCGCGGTTCATGTCGAACATCAGCGCCATCACCTTCTCGCCGGTGGCGTGGTCCAGGCTGCCGGTGGGCTCGTCGGCCAGCAGCACCTCGGGCTCGACGACGAAGGCACGCGCCAGCGCCACACGCTGCTGCTCGCCGCCCGACAGGGTGCGCGGATAGTGGCCCAGCCGTTCGCCCAGCCCCGCGCGCTGCAGCATCTCGGTGGCGCGGCTGCGTGCATCGCGGCGGCCCAGCAGCTCGAGCGGCAGCATCACGTTCTCGAGCGCGCTCAGGTGGCCCAGCAGCTGGAAGCTCTGGAACACGAAACCCAGCTTGCGCGCGCGCAGGCCGGCGCGCTGGTCCTCGTCCAGCGCGAAGATGTCCTCGCCGTCGAGCCGCACCGTGCCGGAGGTGGGATGGTCGAGCCCGGCGATCAGCGCCAGCAGCGTGCTCTTGCCCGAGCCCGACGCGCCGACGATGGCGGTCGACTGCCGTCGCTGCAGGGTGAAGTCGATGTCGTGGAGAATCGTCAGCGTGCCGGTGGAATCGGTGACCGCGCGGGTGACATGCTCAACCGCAATGATGGGATCGCTCATGGAATGCTGGGGGACGCGACGCCAGTCGCGCCGAGTGGTGCTGCTGCACTGTAGCCTGCTGCTGGGCGCCGCGCTGGGCACGGGTATCGGCGATGCCGTGGCCGCGGGGCCCGCTGGCAGGACGGTGCTGGTGCTGGGCGACAGCCTGTCGGCCGAGTACGGCCTGGCGCGTGGCGCGGGCTGGGTGGCGCTGCTCGAGCAGCGCCTGGCGCGGGAGAAGGTCAGCGCCCGGGTGATCAACGCCAGCATCAGCGGCGACACCACCTCGGGTGGCCGCTCGCGGCTGCCGGCCTTGCTGACGCAGCACGCGCCCAGCCATGTCGTGATCGAGTTGGGGGGCAATGACGCGCTGCGTGGCCTGCCACTGGACATGACGCGCGACAACCTGCTGGCGATGGTGCGCGCCGCCAAGGCCAGCGGTGCCAGGGTGATGGTGGTGGGCATGCGGGTGCCGCCCAACTACGGCGCGCGCTACGGCCAGGACTTCATGACGCTGTTCGCCACCGTGGCCCGGGCCGAGGGCGCCGCGCTGGTGCCCTTCCTGCTGGCCGGCGTGGCGGACGGGCCGCAGGCCGACAAGCTGTTCCAGCCCGACCGCATCCACCCGCTGGCCGCAGCCCATCCGCAGATGCTGGACACCGTGTGGGCAGTGATGAAACCCTGGCTGCTGAAGTGAGCGGCCGGCGTGCCTGACGCCTAGCGGCTGCCGTCGCGCTCGCGCCGGTCCTCACGCTCGCGGGCCTTGTCGGGTCCGGTCCGATTGGCACGACCATCGCGCGCTTCGCCGTCGTCGCGCGGTGGGCGCACCACCGGTGCGGGCAAGGTCCTGCGCGCGGGCTCGACCGCAGGTGTTGCAGGGGCGGGCGGTGGCACGGCGGGGGGCGGCCCCGCCCGCGGCGGCTCGACAGCCCGGGCGGGCGGCACCGGGCCGACCATCTCGGGCGCTGCGCCGCGCAAC
>JAURXG010000074.1 GCA_030654555.1 Aquabacterium sp. | reverse complement strand
CTTGCGCTCGCGCGCGGCGGGCTCGCCGGCCTTGGCGGCCTCGGTCGGCGCAACGACGTCGGCCGGTGCGCCCGCGGCTGCCGTGGTGTCGGCGGCCACGGCGGCGGCCAGCGCGTCGGTGGCGGTGGGCGCATCGGCCGGCACCGGCACCTGCTGCGCCCCCAGCGGGTGGTGGCCGTCATGGCCCTCGTCGCCCTTGATGGCCTTGCTGAAAGGCGCCAGCAGCGTCACCAGCTGGCCATACACCTTCGGGTTGCCGGCCACCACCTCGCGCTGGTAGAGGAAGTCGGCATCGCCGGTGAAGTTGCCCACCAGCCCACCGGCCTCGGTGATCATCAGCGAGCCGGCGGCGATGTCCCAGGGGCTGAGGCCGGTCTCGAAGAAGCCGTCGTACCAGCCGGCGGCCACATAACAGAGATCGAGCGCGGCCGCGCCCGGGCGGCGCACGCCGGCGCAGGCCTGCATCACCGTGTCGAACATCTTGATGTAGCGCTGCGCGTTGTCGCCCTTGCGGAACGGGAAGCCGGTGCCCACCAGCGAATCGGCCAGCCGGGTGCGCTTGCTCACGCGCAGGCGCTTGTCGTTGAGGAAGGCGCCGCGCCCGCGCGAGGCGTAGAACAGGTCGTTGCGCGTCGGGTCGTAGACCACCGCCTGCTGCACCACGCCGCGCCAGGCCAGCGCGATGCTGACGGCGTAGACCGGAAAGCCGTGCAGGAAGTTGGTGGTGCCGTCCAGCGGGTCGATGATCCAGACGAACTCGCTGTTCTGCGCGCCATGCTCGCGGCCCGATTCTTCGGCCAGGATGCCGTGGCCGGGGTAGGCGGTGAGCAGCACCTCGATGATGGCGGCCTCGGCCATCTGGTCGACTTCGCTGACGAAGTCGTTGGGCCCCTTGCGGCTGATCTTCAGGATGTCCAGGTCCTGCGAACCCCGGTTGATGATCGCCCCGGCCGCGCGTGCGGCCTTGATGGCGATGTTGAGCATGGGGTGCAGGGATTGCGACATGGATCGTCCTGGATCGGGCGGTGGGCGCGGGGCTCACGCGAGGGGCTGGCGGGATGAAAGAGCGGGGGGCGGCGGTCCGGCAACGGACAATGGC
>JAURXG010000069.1 GCA_030654555.1 Aquabacterium sp. | reverse complement strand
GGGAGCGCCGCAGGCGCTTCGGGGGGGGTTAGTCAAGCTTTGCGCCGGAGCTCTTGACGACCTCGGCCCAGCGCTTGACCTCGCTGCCGACGAAGCGGCCGAAGTCCGGGCCCCACAGGTTGGGCGGGTTGGCGCCCAGGTTGGCCCAGGCGGCCTTGAGCTCGTCGCTGTTGAGCGCCTTCTTCATCTCGGCGGCCATCGCGTCGACGATGGGCTGCGGCGTGCCCTTGGGTGCCCACAGGCCGTACCAGGTGGCCACCTGGTAGGTGGGCACGCCGCCCTCGACCGAGGTGGGCACGTCGGGGAAGCCCGGCGCACGCTTGTCGGAGGCCACCGCCAGCGCCCTGACGCGGCCGCCCTTGATGTGGCCGGCCGACGAGCCCAGGCCGTCGAACATCATGTCCACCTGGCCGGCGATCAGGTCCTGCAGCGCCGGACCGGCACCGCGGTAGGGGATGTGGGTGATGAAGGTCTTGGTCTGCAGCTTGAACAGCTCGCCGGCCAGGTGGTGCGAGGTGCCGTTGCCGGCCGAGCCGTAGTTCAGCTTGGCGGGGTTCTTGCGCAGGTACGCCAGCAGGCCTTTCAGGTCGGTGGCCGGCACCTTGTTGGGGTTGACCACGATGACCTGCGGCACGCTGGAGATCAGGCCCACCGGCACGAAGTCGGCCTCTAGTTGATAGTCCAGCTTGGGGTACATCGACGGCGCGATCGCATGGTGCACCGCGCCCATGAAGAAGGTGTAGCCATCGGGCGCCGCGCGCGCCGCGATACCCGCGCCCAGCGTGCCGCCGGCGCCGCCCTTGTTGTCGATGACGAACTGCTTGCCGGTGTTCTTGACCATCGCCGCGAACAGCGGCCGGGCGAAGGCGTCGGTGCCACCGCCGGGCGGGAAGGGCACGACGATGGTCACCGGTTTGGTGGGCCAGGACTGGGCCTGGGCCACGCCCCAGGGCGCCACGGCCAGCAGCGCGGCGGCGCTGGCCAGCAGGGCGCGGCGTGCGCGGACGGCAGAGGTGGTTGAGCGGGTCATCTTGTCTCCTGTGGCGGGGGCGCGTCGTCGTGCGCGACGGTCTGGGTCAGAGCAGGGCCGAAAGGGCGCGGGAATGTACCACCCGACCGCGCACGAAACGGTCGTGACAGGTCTCGATGCGGGACAGGTCGTAGAGGTAGTTGACCATCAGGCCGGCGGCCTGCTTCAGCCCCTTGGGCGCCAGGTTGGCCTGGGCGTTGAGGCGTTCGAGGCGGGCGCCGTTGTCGAGGTGGAAGCGGGCCACCGGATCGCCGCCGGGCAGCGGCGAGCGGTGCACCAGGTACAGCGCGGCCAGGCGCCACAGCGCGTGGTGCGCGGCCGGCGGCAGGGCGGCCAGCGTGCCCGCGTGGGTCAGGGCGCCGAGGTCGTGGCCGGCGGCTTCGCGCAGCAGCGCCAGCGCATGAACGGCGCGTTCGGTGGCGGCCTGCGGCAGGCCGGCCAGCGCGCTGCCGACGCTGGCGGCATCACGCGCCGGGTTGCACAGCGCCTGCAGCCAGCCCATCAGCCCGGGGATGGGCGACAGCGTGCAGAAGGTCTTGAGCTGCGGCAGCTCGCGCTTGAGCTGCTCGGCCACGCGCTTGATCAGGAAGTTGCCCATCGACACGCCACGCAGCCCGGGCTGGCAGTTGCTGATCGAATAGAACACCGCCACCTTGAACTGCTCGGGCGGCAGCGGCTGCGATTTCTTGTCGATCAGCGGCGCAATGGCGTCGGCCATCTCGGGCACCAGCGCCACCTCGACGAAGATCAGCGGCTCGTCGGGCAGCTGCGGATGGAAGAAGGCGAAGCAGCGGCGGTCGGGCTGCAGACGGCGGCGCAGGTCGTCCCAGCCGTCGATCTGGTGCACCGCCTCGTGGTGGATGATCTGTTCGAGCAATTGCGCCGGCGAGTTCCAGTCGACCTTGCGCATCTGCAGGAAGCCGGGGTTGAACCAGCTGCCCAGCAGGTGCAGCAGGTCGTGCTCGACGCCGGCCAGGCTGGGGTTGCGGGGCAGCCGCTCGAGCAGGGCGTGGCGCAGCCGCACGATGGCCGCGGTGCCGCCCGGTGCGCGGTTGAGGCGGCGAAACAGCTCCTGGCGCGGTGGCTCGGCGGCCTGCGTCAGGCGGATCAGCTGCGCGCTGTCGGTGGGTGCCTGGGCATAGGCCATCGCCGCGGCCAGCACCTGCCTGGGGTCGGGCGAGAAGTCGCGCGCCAGGTGCTCGAAGAAGCGGCCGCGCGGCTCGTCGCCCAGCGCGGCGATCTGCTGCACGATGGCCGCCGCGATGCCCGGGCCGTTGGCCTCGCCGCGCTCGGACAGCAGGTGCCGGCAATCCAGCAGCAGCGGACGCAACAGGCGCTCTTGGGCGCGGTTGCGCGGGTCGGGGGTGGGCACCGGTTCGGCCATGCCGACACTGTAGTGCCCGCATCCCGGCGCGGGCATGGTGGAAAGCGCGGGTGCGCGGCGCTGGTGGGGCGGGGCGCGGTCAGGCGCCCGCCCGGCGCCGTCAGCGCTTCAGGCGCTGGCAGATCTCCAGCGTCAGCGCCGACTGGTTCAGCGCGTAGAAGTGGATCGCCGGCGCGCCGCCGTCGATCAGGCGCTGGCACAGCTGGGCCACCACGTCGATGCCGAAGGCGCGGATCGATGCCGCATCGTCCAGGTAGCCCTCCATCTTCAGCATCACCCAGCGCGGGATCTCGATGCCGTCGCGCCCGGCAAACTGCACGATGCGCGCGAAGTTGTGGATCGGCATGACGCCCGGCACGATGGGCACGTTGACGCCCAGCTTGCGCGCCTCGTCGACGAAGTGGAAGTACGCGTCGGGGTTGAAGAAGAACTGCGTGATCGCCGAGTTGGCGCCGCAGGCCACCTTGTCGGCGAAGTGCTGCAGGTCCTTGCGGGCGTAGCGCTGCTCGGGGTGGTATTCGGGATAGGCGGCGACCTCGATGTGCCAGTCGGGGCCCTGCGTCTCGCGGATGAAGCGCACCAGCTCGCTGGCGTAGCGGAACTCGCCGGCCACCGCGGTGCCGCTGGGCAGGTCACCGCGCAGCGCCACGATGCGGTGGATGCCCTGGGCGCGGTAGGTGGCCAGTATCTCGGCGATGCCCTCACGCGTGGAACCCACGCAGGACAGGTGCGGCGCGGCCTCGAAGCCCAGCGCCGCGATGTCGCGCACGGTGGCCAGCGTCTTGTCGCGGGTGGCGCCGCCGGCGCCGTAGGTGACGCTGAAGAACTCGGGCTGGAGCACCGCGAGCTCGCGCACCACGGTCTTGAGCTTCTCGCTGCCCACGGGCGTGTTCGGCGGGAAGAATTCGATGCTGATCGGCAGCGGGTGTGCATCGGTCATGGCCAAGGCCTCCTCGTGCAACGCGGGCAGCCGCTGCGTTGCGTGCAAGCAATCAAAAGAACGGCGCCCGCCCGCAAGGGTGGGGCGCCGTGGCGGTGGCGTGCGCCTTGCGGCGCACGCTCAGCCGCAGATCAATAGCGATACGTATCGAGCTTGTACGGGCCGGTCTTGGGCACGCCGATGTAGGCGGCCTGCTCGTCG
>JAURXG010000053.1 GCA_030654555.1 Aquabacterium sp. | reverse complement strand
GAACGAGCCGCGCTACGTCACGCTGCCCAACATCATGAAGGCCAAGAAGAAGCCGCTCGAGGTGCTCAAGCCCGCCGACCTGGGCGTGGACGTCAGCTCGAAAATCAAGACCCTGAGCGTGACCGAGCCGCCTAAGCGCGGTGCCGGCATCAAGGTGCCCGATGTCGCCACGCTGGTGGCCAAGCTCAAGAACGAAGCAAAGGTGATCTGAGATGGCCGTCCTCGTCATTGCCGAACACGACAACGCGTCCATCAAGGGCGCTACCCTCAACACCGTGACCGCGGCCCTGGCCTGCGGTGGTGACGTGCATGTGCTGGTGGCCGGCCACAACGCCGGCGCCGCCGCTGCCGCCGCCGCGCAGATCGCCGGTGTGGCCAAGGTGCTGCATGCCGACGCCGAGAGCCTGGGCCACGGCCTGGCCGAGAACCTCGCCGCCCAGGTGCTGGCGCTGGCATCGAGCTACAGCCACCTGCTGTTCCCGGCCACGGCGGCCGGCAAGAACGTCTCGCCGCGCGTGGCCGCGCTGCTGGACGTGGGCCAGATCAGCGATGCCACCAAGGTGGTCAGCGCCGACACCTTCGAGCGCCCGATCTACGCCGGCAACGCCATCGCCACCGTGCAGAGCAGCGATGCGGTGAAGGTGATCACCGTGCGCACCACCGGCTTCGATGCCGCCGCCGCCAGCGGTGGCAGCGCCGCGGTGGAGAGCGTGGCCGCGGTGGCCGCCTCGCCCGCCAGCAGCTACCTGGGCAGCGAGATCGCCAAGAACGACCGGCCTGAGCTGACCGCCGCCAAGATCATCGTCTCGGGTGGCCGGGCGATGGGCAGCAGCGAGAAGTTCAACGAGGTGCTGACGCCGCTGGCCGACAAGCTGGGCGCCGCGCTGGGCGCCAGCCGCGCCGCGGTGGACGCGGGTTATGCGCCCAACGACTGGCAGGTGGGCCAGACCGGCAAGATCGTGGCCCCCACGCTCTACATCGCCGCCGGCATCTCGGGCGCCATCCAGCACCTGGCCGGCATGAAGGACAGCAAGGTGATCGTGGCGATCAACAAGGATGCCGAGGCACCGATCTTCAGCGTGGCCGATTACGGGCTGGAAGCCGACCTGTTCGTTGCCGTGCCCGAGCTGGTCGCCGCGCTCTGATCCGCACTGCCTGACCTGTCTTGACCTGTTCCCAGGGCGCCGTTCGCGGCGCCCTAGTTCTATCCGGAGACTGAAATG
>JAURXG010000051.1 GCA_030654555.1 Aquabacterium sp. | reverse complement strand
CGCCGCCGGGGCTGCGCGCTGAAGATCCTGACCGACAACACCACCAGCGCACGGGCCATCGCCGAGTTCGGCCGTGCGCAGGGCGAGGCCTTCGAGGTGCTGATCGAGATCGACACCGACGGCCACCGCTCGGGCATCCCGCCCGAGGCCGACGAGTTGCTGGCCGTGGGCCGCGCGCTGCACCAGGGCGGCATGGTGCTCGCCGGCGTGCTCACCCATGCCGGCGCCAGCTACCAGTGCAGCACGCCCGAGGCGCTGGCGGCCATCGCCGAGCAGGAGCGCGCGCTGTGCGTGCGCGCCGCCCAGCGCCTGCGCGAGGCCGGCCTGCCCTGCCCCGTGGTCAGCGTGGGCTCCACGCCCACCGCCTTGTCGGCGCGGCGGCTGGACGGCGTGACCGAGGTGCGCGCCGGCGTCTACGTCTTCATGGACCTGGTGATGTGCAACGTGGGCGTGTGCAGCACCGACGACGTGGCGCTGAGCGTGCTGGCCACGGTGATCGGCCACCAGCTCGACAAGGGCTGGGTGCTGGTCGACGCCGGCTGGATGGCGATGAGCCGCGACCGCGGCACGCAGGCCCAGGCGCACGACTACGGTTACGGCCAGGTCTGCGACGCCGCGGGCCGCGTGCTGCCGGGCTGGATCATGAGCGGCGCCAACCAGGAGCACGGCATCCTGTCGAACGAAGCCGCCGCAGCCGCCGGCACGCTGGGCGACCTGACGCAGGCCTTCCCGGTCGGCACGCTGCTGCGTGTGCTGCCCAACCACGCCTGCGCCACGGCAGCGCAGTTCGGCCATTACCACGCGCTGGGCGCCGATGGCAGCGCCACGGTATGGCCGCGCTGGAACCACTGGTAACGCGGGCTTGATCCAGGCGGCCCCCCCAGCCGCCGGCGGGCGTAGCATCCGCCGCATGCGCGGCCCGCATCGCGCATGGGAGACCGGAGATGGACCTGGACCCCAGCGCAGCTCCGTTGCGCCTGCACGTGCCCGAGCCCACGGGGCGACCCGGGCATGCCACCGACTTTTCCTACCTGCACCTGTCCCCCGCCGGCGCGGTGCGGCGCCCGGCCATCGATGCCACGCCGGCCAGCACCGCCGACCTGGCCTTCACGCTGGTGCGGGTGCTCGACGACGACGGCCGGGCCGTCGGCCCCTGGGCGCCGCCTGAAGACCTGCCGCTGCCGCTGCTGCGGCGCGGCCTGCGCGCGATGATGAAGACACGCGCCTTCGACGCCCGGATGCTGATCGCGCAGCGGCAGAAGAAGATCTCGTTCTACATGCAGTGCCTGGGCGAGGAGGCCATCGCCTGCGCGCATGCGCTGGCCATCGCGCCCGGCGACATGTGCTTTCCCACCTACCGCCAGCAGGGCTTGCTGCTGGCGCGCGACGATGTGGCGATGGTGGAGCTGATCTGCCAGCTGATGAGCAACCCGCGTGATCCGATGCTGGGCCGCCAGCTGCCGGTGATGTATTCGTACAAGCGCGCCGGCTTCTTCTCGATCTCCGGCAACCTGGCCACGCAGTACATCCAGGCGGTGGGCTGGGCGATGGCCTCGGCGATCAAGGGCGATACCAAGATCGCTTCGGCCTGGATCGGCGATGGCGCCACCGCCGAGAGCGACTTCCACACCGCGCTGACCTTCGCCCATGTCTACCGCGCGCCGGTGATCCTGAACGTCGTCAACAACCAGTGGGCGATCTCCACCTTCCAGGCGATCGCCGGCGGCGAGGCCACCACCTTCGCCGCGCGCGGCGTGGGCAGCGGCATCGCCTCGCTGCGCGTCGACGGCAACGACTTTCTCGCGGTGCTGGCGGCCTCGCGCTGGGCCGCCGAGCGCGCACGCGCCAACCTGGGGCCCACGCTGATCGAATGGCTGACCTACCGGGGCGGCGCGCACTCCACCGCCGACGACCCCAGCCGCTACCGCCCGGCCGACGACTG
Organism: Aquabacterium sp.; assembly: GCA_030654555.1. Classification (GTDB taxonomy): domain Bacteria; phylum Pseudomonadota; class Gammaproteobacteria; order Burkholderiales; family Burkholderiaceae_C; genus Pseudaquabacterium. The sequence goes on along the minus strand of JAURXG010000051.1, from coordinate 745 downwards.
GCAGCACTACCCCTTGGGCGACCCCATCACCCGGCTGAAGCAGCACTTGGTGCAGCAAGGCGCCTGGTCGGACGACGAGCACCGGCAGGTGCAGGCCGAACTCGACGCCGAGGTGGGCGCCGCGCTGAAGCAGGCCGAGCAATACGGCGGCACGCTGATCGACGGCCATGTGCCGCCGCTGGAGACGATGTTCGAGGGCGTCTACCAGGACATGCCGGCGCACCTGGTCGAGCAGCTGCGCCAGGCGCGGCAGGAGCGGGATGGGCAGCCCACCGCCGCGCCGCGGCAGGGGGTTTGAGCATGGCCCGCATGACCATGATCCAGGCCCTGCGTTCGGCGATGGACGTGATGCTGGCGCGCGACCCCGACGTCGTGATCTACGGCCAGGACGTCGGCTACTTCGGCGGCGTGTTCCGCTGCACCGAGGGGCTGCAGGCCCGGTACGGCAGGCACCGCGTGTTCGACGCGCCGATCTCCGAAGGCGGCATCGTCGGCAGCGCCATCGGCATGGCCGCCTACGGCCTGCGCCCGGTGGTGGAGGTGCAGTTCGCCGACTACTTCTACCCGGCGTCCGACCAGATCGTCAGCGAGGCGGCGCGGCTGCGCTACCGCTCCGCGGGCGACTTCACCGCGCCCATCACCATCCGCATGCCCTGCGGCGGCGGCATCTACGGCGGGCAGACGCACAGCCAGAGCCCCGAGGCGCTGTTCACCCATGTGTGCGGGTTGCGCACCGTGATGCCCA
>JAURXG010000201.1 GCA_030654555.1 Aquabacterium sp. | reverse complement strand
CGGTTCTGCGTCACGCCGCGCACGAACAGGCCCAGCCGGGTCTTGCCGATCAGCAGCGCCATGCCGATCAGCACCGCGGCGGCGAACACCATGATCGCGAGGCGGTTGTAGGGCAGGACGAGGTTGGGCAGCACCTGGATGCCGCCCGACATCCAGGCCGGGTTCTCGACCCCCACGTTCTGCGCGCCGAACAGCGAGCGCACGCCCTGCATCAGCACCAGGCTGATGCCCCAGGTGGCCAGCAGCGTCTCGAGCGGGCGGCCGTAGAGCCAGCGGATCACGCTGCGCTCGAGCACCGCACCCACCAGCGCGCTGGCCAGGAAGGCCACCGGGATGGCCAGCACGATGTACCAGTCGAAGGCGCCGGGCAGGTACTGCTTGAACAGGTTCTGCACCACGTAGGTGGCGTAGGCGCCGATCATCATCAGCTCGCCATGGGCCATGTTGATCACGCCCATCAGGCCGTAGGTGATGGCCAGGCCCAGCGCCACCAGCAGCAGGATCGAGCCGAGGCTGGCGCCGGTGAACAGCACGCCCAGCCGCTCGCCCCAGGCCAGCTGACCCTGCACGCTGTCGATGGCGGCCTGGATCGCGGCCTTGACCTTGGGGTCCTGCTCGCTGGCGAGCTTTTCCAGCAGCAGCGAGCGGGTGGCCGGCGAGCTGCTGCCCGACAGCGCGGCCGCTGCAGCGGCGCGTTTGGCCGGATCGATCGACGAGATCAGCACCGCGGCGCGCAGCAGGGCCAGCCGGGCCTTCAGGTCCGCATCGGTCTCGGCGGCTTCGGCCTTCTGAATCAGGCCCAGCTTACCTTCGTCGACATCGTTCTTCAGCTCGGCGATCGCCGCGCGGCGCACCGCCACATCGGGCGACACCAGCCGCAGCACGGCGACGGCGGCCTCCAGCTCGCGGCGCATGCGGTTGTTGTTGACGGCGTCCTCGGCATCGGCCGGCAGCGTGGTGGCGGCGCCGCTGGCTGCCTCCACCGCCTTGCCGTCACGCACGATGAAGGCCTTGCCGCCGGCGGTCTTGACCTCATCGGCGAGCAGCGCCCGCACGAAGGGTTCGAGCGCCGGGTCGGCAGTGGCCACCACCTCGTTGAGCGCGGCCACGCGTTCGTCGCTGTCGCCGGCGGCGATGCGGCCGGCCTGTTCGGGGGTCAGCGCCCAGGCCGTCGATCCAACAAGCAACACAAGCAGGAGAATCAGTCGACGCAACACAGGCAAGTCCGGTCAGAAACTGAGGCCAGCTGTGGCAAGGCCACAGCCGCCGAACCAAGCACACGCCGCGGAACCGGCTCTGCCGGGCCGCTGGCGTGGCCCCCCAGCGGGGGGAGCGGCGTCAGCCGCTTCGGGGGGAGTTACTTCTTCACCACGACGTTCTTCTTGCCCTTGTTCTCGGGGATGTAGTCGCTCCACGGGTCGGCCACCACCGGGCCCTTGGTCTTCCACACCACGTTGAACTGGCCGTCGGCCTTGATCTCGCCGATGAACACCGGCTTGTGCAGGTGGTGGTTCTCCTTGTCCATCGTCGACATGAAGCCGCCCGGCGCCGGGAAGGTCTGGCCGGCCATCGCCGCGATGACCTTGTCGGTGTCGGTGCTCTTGGCCTTCTCGA
>JAURXG010000044.1 GCA_030654555.1 Aquabacterium sp. | reverse complement strand
GCACGCCGCCGCAGGCCGCGCCGCCCAGCGCTTCGGCCATCACCATCGAGTAGCTGAAGTCGAGCCCGGCGCCGCCGAATTCCTCGGGGTACTTCAGCCCCAGCAGGCCCAGATTGCCCAGCTTCTTCATCACTTCATGGGCGGGGTAGATCTCGGCCGCTTCCCATTCGGCGACGAAGGGATTGATCTCCTTGGCGACGAACTTGGCGACGGTGTCGGCGATGGCGCGGTGCTCGGGGGTGAGTTTCATGGGGAAGGTTCCTGGAATGAGAGGGGTTCAGAAGCGGGCCACGCCGAACACGTTGGGCCGCAGGGTTCGGGTTTCGGCCTCGGCGGCCAGCGCCAGGCACAGCGCCAGCACCCGTCGGGTGTCGGCCGGCGCGATCACGCCGTCGTCCCACAGCCGGGCGGTGCCGAACAGCACATGGCTCTCGCGGTCGATGCGCTGGCGCAGCTGCTCGCTCATGGCGTTCAGCGCGTCGTTGTTGACCGGCAGGCCGGCGCGTTGCAGCTTGGCCGCGCTGATGAGGTTCATCACCTGCGCGGCCTGCGCGCCGCCCATCACCGCGGTGCGCGCCGACGGCCAGCTGAAGATGAAGCGCGGGTCGAAACCGCGCCCGCACATGCCGTAGTTGCCGGCGCCGAAGCTGCCGCCCAGCACGATGGTGAACTTGGCCACCCGCGCGTTGGCCACCGCCTGGATCATCTTGCTGCCATGCTTGATGGCGCCACCGGCCTCGGCCGCGCGGCCCACCATGTAGCCGGTGGTGTTCTGCAGAAAGACCAGCGGCGTGCCGCTCTGGTCGCACAGCTGGATGAACTGCGCCGCCTTGGTGCTGCCGGCGGGCTGGATGGGGCCGTTGTTGCCGAGGATGCCGACATGGTGGCCGCCGATGCGGGCATGGCCGCACACGGTGTCGGGGGCGTAGGCGGACTTGAACTCGAGGAAATCCGAGCCGTCGACCAGCCGGGCGATGACCTCGCACACGTCGTAGGGCGTGCGGTCGTCGTCGGGCACCACGCCGCTCAGTTCGTGCGTTGGGTACAGCGGCTCGGCTGCGGTGGCGGTGGCGGGCACCGCACCCCAGCGCAGCTTTTCGACCAGCTCGCGGGTCAGCGCGATGGCGTGGGCATCGTTGTCGGCCACGTACTCGCCCAGGCCGGTGGTGCCGGCGTGCAGATCGGTGCCACCGAGCTCGTCTTCGCTGCAGTCCTCGCCGATGGCGGCCTTGACCAGCGGCGGGCCGGCCAAATAGATGCTGCTGCGGCCCTTGACCAGCACCACGTAGTCGGAGAGGCCTGGCAGGTAAGCGCCGCCGGCGGTGGACGCGCCATGCACCACCGCGATCTGCGGGATGCCGGCAGCCGACAGGCGTGCCTGGTTGGCGAACGCCCGGCCGCCCTCGACGAACATCTCGCTCTGGTACATCAGGTTGGCGCCACCCGATTCGACCAGGTAGATCAGCGGCAGCTTGTTCTCGAGCGCGATGGCCTGCGCGCGCAGCGCCTTGCGCAGGCCCATCGGCGAGACGGTGCCGCCCTTCAAGGCCGAATCGCTGGCCGAGACCAGCACCCGTTTGCCGGCCACCGTGCCGATGCCGACGATGCTGCCGCCACCCATCACGTTCTTCTTGCCGTCGTCGTCGTGCATCCCCAGGCCGGCCAGCGCCGACAGCTCGAGGAAGCCGCTGTCGCGGTCGAGCAGGCGGGCCACGCGCTCGCGCGGCAGCAGCTGGCCACGCTGCGAGAACTTGTCGGCCTTCGCCGAGGACTCGGCCACCACCTGGGCCTCGAGCACACGCACCGCGGCCAGCCGTTCGGCCAGACGCGCGGCATTGACCTGGAAGGCCGGGCTGCCCGGCCGGATCGACGAACGCAGCACCGGCATCAGCTGAGCGCCTTGGGCTTGACCGCGCGGTGGAAGCCCTCGAAGGGCTTGCTGCGGTCGTGGTCCTGCGTCGGGAAGGCCGCCTGGCCCAGCGAGGCGCCGCCGTCGATCTGCACCGTGATGCCGGTGACGAAAGCCGCGCCGGGCGACATCAGGAACACGATCACCGCGCTGACCTCGGCCTCTTCCGCCATGCGCCGCAGCGGCACATGCTTCTTCAGGCCGCGGATGTGCGCCGCCATCGCCTCGCCATAGCTGTCCATGCCGCTGCTGGCGATCCAGCCCGGCGCCACCGCGTTGACACGCACGCCGGCATGGGCCCATTCGTAGGCGGCCGTCTGCGTCAGGTTGGCCATGCCCGCGCGTGCCGCGCCGCTGTGGCCCATGGTCGGCATGCCGTTCCTGAAGTCGGCGGTCATGTTGACGATGGCGCCGCCATGCTGCTGCATGCACTGGTTGAACAGCTCGCGCATCATCAGGAAGCCACCGGTGAGGTTGTTGGCCACCACCGCGTCGAAGCCCTTCTTGCTGATGTGGGCCAGCGGCGACGGGAACTGCCCGCCGGCGTTGTTCACCAGCCCGGTGATCGGGCCGGCCTTCAAGGCCTCGGCGACGTTGGCCTTGACCGCGTCTTCGTCGCGGATGTCGAAGGCGTGCCAGGTGGCGACCCCGCCGTCCTCGATGATCTCGGCGGCCACGGTCTGCAGCTTCTCGACCTTGCGGCCGCTGATCACCACCTGCGCGCCCAGTGAGGCCAGCTCATGCGCCACGCAGCGGCCGATGCCCGAGCCGCCGCCGGTCACCCAGATGCGTTGGCCGGCAAACAAGCCGGGGTGGAACACGCTGCGGTAGCCGGTGGCGCTCATGCAATCTCCTGGGTCGGGTGGGATGCGACGCATTGGACCGAAGGGTGACGTTAACGTCAACCTAATGACTGATAGGTGAATACACTGAGCTTAACGGCAAGGGCTTGTGGCTAGCATCCCAGCCATCCGAATCCAACCCTGCCAGGACCCCCCATGGACATGACCCAAGCCACCGAGCACCTGCGCAACAAGGTGGGCGAGCAAAGCGGCCTGAACGCCATCCTGAAGTTCGACTGCGGTGCCGACGGCGTGGCGGTGATCGACGGCCGCGCCACCCCCAACACCGTGGACAACGCCGACCGCGAGGCCGACTGCACCGTCAGCCTGCCGCTGGCCACGCTGGCCGACCTGCTGACCGGCGAGCTGGAGCCCACCACCGGCTTCATGATGGGCAAGTTCAAGGTCTCGGGCGACATGTCGGTGGCCCTGAAACTTCAGCGCGTGATCTGACATGACCGTTGCCACTGCAGCCGGGCCCACCGCCCAGGAGGTGGTGGCCTCGCACCGCGACGACGACAGCGCCGAGCTGTTTGGCATCACCGAGCTGTGCACCGAGTTCGGCATCTCGCCGCGGGCGATCCGCTTCTACGAGGACAAGGGCCTGCTGGCGCCGCGGCGCATCAACGGCACCCGCGTCTACACCCGGCGCGACCGGGCCCGGCTGGCGCTGATCCTGCGCGCCAAGGCCATCGGCTCGTCGCTGGCCGAGATCAAGCAGTACCTCGACATGTACGGCTCGCACGGCGAAGGCCGCGCGCAGCAGCTGAAGTTCGTGCTGGCGCGCACCGACCAGGCGATCGCCGAACTGGAGCAGAAGCGCGCCCACATCGACACCACGCTGGCCGAGCTGCGGGTGATCAACCAGACCGTGCGCAACAGCCTGGCGGCCCAGTCCTGAGCGCCGGGACGCCACACCCCCACCCCTTTATTCAGGAGATCCCGATGGGCGAAGCCTTCATCTACGACCACGTGCGCACCCCGCGCGGCAAGGGCAAGAAAGACGGCGGCC
>JAURXG010000039.1 GCA_030654555.1 Aquabacterium sp. | reverse complement strand
AGCCGCCTGGCTGGTGCTGTGGCGCCTGGGCCTGCCGCTCGATGCGCTGGACGAGGTGGCCGAGCGCGCCGTGTCGGCCGATGAAGCGGCGGCCGCCGCGGCACTGATCGAGCAGCGCATCCAGACGCGCCAGCCCGCGGCCTACCTCACCGGCGAGGCCTGGCTGCAGGGTGTGCCGTTCACCGTCGATGCCCGCGTGATCGTGCCGCGCTCGCTGATCGCCGAGCCGCTGGCCGAAGGCAGCATCGACGCCTGGCTCAGCGACCGCACCGAGCGCGTGCTGGACCTGTGCACCGGCAACGGCAGCCTGGCGGTGCTGGCGGCGATGGCCTGGCCCGAGGTGACGGTGGACGCCGCCGACCTCAGCACCGACGCGCTGGCGGTGGCCAGGCTCAACGTCGACCGCCACCACCTGTCCGACCGCATCACCCTGCTGCAAGGCGACGGCCTGGCCGCGGTGGCGGGCCGGCGCTATCACCTGATCCTGTGCAACCCGCCTTATGTGAACAAGGCGTCGATGGCCGCGTTGCCGGCCGAGTTCCGCGCCGAGCCGGCGCTGGCCCTGGACGGCAACACCGCCGGCAGCGACGACGGCATGGATTTCATCCGCACCCTTCTGCGGCAGGCCCCCGACCACCTCACGCCCGAGGGCGTGCTGGTGCTCGAGATCGGCCACGAACGACCGCACTTCGAAGCCGCCTTTCCCACACTGGACGTGGTGTGGCTGCCCACCAGCGCCGGCGACGACCAGGTGCTGCTGGTCACCCGCGACACCCTGCTCCCACTGAACCCGACCCCATGATCCAGATAAAGAACCTGACACTGCGCCGCGGCGTCAAGGTCGTGTTGAAAGACGCCACCGTCACGCTGAACCCCGGCGAGAAGGTGGGCCTGGTCGGCCGCAACGGCGCCGGCAAGTCGTCGCTGTTCTCGCTGATCGCAGGCCGGCTGCAGGCCGACGCGGGCGACTTCGACATGCCCGCCAAGTGGCGCATTGGCCAGGTGGCGCAGGACATGCCCGAGACCGAGCAGCCGGCCACCGACTTCGTGCTCGACGGCGACCTGCCGCTGGTCGAGGCGCGCACCAAGCTGGCGGCCGCAGAGGCCTCGGGCGACGGCCATGCCATCGGCGACGCCTATGTCGAGCTGGAGCATGCCGGCGCCTTCGATGCCCCGGCACGCGCGCAGGCCCTGCTGCTGGGCCTGGGCTTTCGCAACGAGCAGCTCGATGCGCCGGTCAACAGCTTCTCGGGCGGCTGGCGCATGCGCCTGCAGCTGGCGCGCGCGCTGATGTGCCCGGCCGACCTGCTGCTGCTCGACGAGCCCACCAACCACCTGGACCTGGACGCCCTGGTCTGGCTGGAAAACTGGCTCAAGCGCTACGAGGGCCTGATGATCGTGATCAGCCACGACCGCGAGTTTCTTGATGCGATCACCAAGGTGACGGTGCACCTGGATGCCGCGGCGCTGACGCGTT